>DASSQC010000158.1:0-2080 GCA_035702705.1 Burkholderiaceae bacterium
CTCGACCTTGAGGTTGTTCCACTCGTCCCAGACCCAGAAGCCGATGCCCACGCCGCCGGTCAGCATCTCGGCGGCCACGATCACCAGCCAGGCCGTGCCCACCGCCAGCCGCACACCGGTCAGCAGGTAGGGCAGCACGGCCGGGAACAGGATGCGGGTGAAGATCTTCCACTCGCTCAGGTTGAGCACCCGGGCCACGTTCATGTAGTCCTGTGGCACCCGCTGAACGCCCACGGCGGTGTTGATGACCATGGGCCAGATGGAGCAGATGAAAATGGTCCAGATCGCCGCCGGATTCGCGCCCTTGAAGATCAAGAGGCCGATCGGCAACCAGGCCAGGGGCGACACCGGGCGCAGCAGGCTGATCAGCGGCGAGACCATGCCGTTCAGAAAGGTAAAGCGGCCGATCATGAAGCCCAGCGGAATGCCCACCAGCGCCGCCAGCCCGAAGCCGAGCCCCACCCGCTGCAGCGAAGACAGCACATTCCAGCCGATGCCCTGGTCGTTCACTCCATTGCGATAGAACGGGTCCGAAAAGATCTTCACCGCCTCCACCGCCGTGGGCCAGGGGCCGGGAAAACTGCCCTTGCTGGTGAGCGCGATGATCTCCCAGAGCAGGATGAAGGCCGCAATGCCCAGCAGCGGTGGAATGACCTTCAGCAGAATCGCGCGGCGCTGCGCAGCGCGAGCCCGCGGATCCATGGCAGCACGCAGCTGCGCGCGGGTCTTCTTCTCGGGCAATGCGGCGATCGGCTCATTGGCCGCAACCGCCGCTGCCTGGTTGGGGGCTTCACTCATCGGCATGGCCAGTTTGTCGAGTACAGCGCTCATATCGGCACCCTTCAGAGTTGCAAGTGCCCTCCCCGTTGCAAGGGGAGGCGAAGGTTGAAACTGCGGGTGGGGTTTGCGTCCAAATCACCGCAGGTGAAGGCGAGAGGCCTTTGGCCTCACGCCTTCACCTTGAATGAATCGGCATAGGCCTTCGGGTTGCTGCCATCCCACACCACGCCGTCGATCAGCTTGGAGCTGCGCATCTCGCTCTTGGGCAATGGCGTCTTGGTGGCTGCGGCAGCCTGGCGATAGATGCCGATCTGGTTGATCTGGCGTGCCATGGCGAGATAGTCCACGTGGTCCTTGAGCAGGCCCCAGCGCTTGTGCTGGGTGAGGAACCACATGCCGTCGGACAGATAGGGGAAGGTGACGAGCCCGTCGTTGTAGAACTTCATGTGGTTGGGGTCGTCCCAGGTCTTGCCCAGGCCGTTCTGATAGCGGCCGAGAATGCGCTGGTTGATCACGTCCACGCTCGTATTCACATAGGCACGATCAGCAATCGTCTCGGCCATCTTGTTCTTGTTGGACAGGCCCGCATCGATCCACTTGCCCGCCTCAAGAATGGCGCTCACCACGGCGCGGCAGGTGTTCGGGTTCTTCTTCACGAAGTCAGCCTGCGTGCCAAGAACCTTCTCAGGGTGGTCCTTCCAGATGTCCTGCGTCGTCGCGGCGGAAATGCCGATGCCATCGGCAATGGCGCGGTGGTTCCAGGGCTCGCCCACACAGTAGCCGTCCATGTTGCCCACGCGCATGTTGGCCACCATCTGCGGCGGCGGGACGGTGATGGTCTTCACGTCCTTCATCGGATTGATGCCGGCCGCGGCGAGCCAGTAGTAGATCCACATGGCGTGCGTGCCGGTGGGGAAGGTCTGGGCGAAGGTGTAGTCGCGTTTCTGGGTCGTCATGACCTTCGCCAGCGAAGCGCCGTCCACCGCGCCGGCCTCTGCCAGCTTCTTCGAGAGCGTGATGCCCTGGCCGTTGTGGTTCAGGGTCATGAGCACCGCCATGTCTTTCTTGGGGCCGCTGATGCCGGCGTGCACGCCGTACACCAGGCCATACAGCACATGGGCAAAGTCCAGTTCGCCATTCACGAGCTTGTCGCGCACGGCCGCCCAGCTGGCTTCCTTGGTGGGGATGATCTTGACGCCGTACTTCTCATCGAGCTTCAGCACGCTGGCCATGACCACGCTGGCACAGTCGGTCAGCGGAATGAAGCCGATGCGGACTTCCTTCTTCTCCGGCGCGTCCG
>DASSQC010000159.1:0-5229 GCA_035702705.1 Burkholderiaceae bacterium
AAACGCCGATCGGCTTGAAAATCTCGACAGGAGCTCGACAAGGCGCTGCGGACCGTTTTCACTGTTTTTGGCCGAAAACAGCGTATATGGTCTGCGGCCGGGTGATTGACCGGACGGCGGCGCGCGCCTAGCGTGCAAGCGGTCGGCCCGGGCGGTGCGCACGCCTGCGGCGCGGCCATCACTGCGCAATCACCCCACCCGAGGGCCCTGTGACCCAACTGCCCGACTGCATTGCACCGCCGTGCGCCGGCGCGCCAGCCCGGCCGATCCGGCTGATGCATACGCCCGGCCGCACCCTCCGGCAGGCGGGGATCGCTTGATGCGGCCCACCCCCGCGCAGGCTGGCGCGCGCATCCCGCGCGGCGTGTGGGTGCTGGGCTTTGTCTCGATGCTGATGGATATCTCCTCGGAGATGATCCACGCGCTGCTGCCGGTGTATCTGGTGACGGTGATGGGCGCCTCGGCGCTGACGGTGGGCGTGATCGAGGGGATCGCCGAGGCCACGGCGGCGGTGACCAAGGTGTTCTCGGGCGCACTGTCGGACTGGCTGGGGCGGCGCAAGCTGCTGGTGCTGCTTGGCTATGCACTGGGTGCACTGACCAAGCCGGTGTTCGCGCTGGCGCCGGTGGTGGAGTGGCTGGTGGCGGCACGCTTCGTGGATCGCGTGGGCAAGGGCATCCGCGGCGCCCCGCGCGATGCCCTGGTGGCCGACCTGGCCCCCGCCGAGCTGCGCGGTGCGGCCTTCGGCCTGCGCCAGGCCCTGGATACGGTGGGCGCCTTCGTCGGCCCGCTGCTGGCCATTGCGCTCATGCTGCTGACGCACAACCACTTCCAGACCGTGTTCTGGTGGGCCGTGCTGCCCGCGGCGCTGTGCGTGCTGCTGGTGCTGCTGGGCGTGCGCGAGCCGGCGCGCCCGGCACCCGCCGCTGCCGCCGCAGCGTCGGGCGACACGGCCGCCCCGGCCCACCGGCGCTTCGGGCGCGAGCAGCTGGCGCGGCTCGATCGGGCCTACTGGTGGGTGGTCGGCCTGGGTGCGCTGTTCACCCTGGCGCGGTTTTCGGAAGCCTTCCTGATCCTGCGCGCACAGGCGGTGGGCTTGCCCCTGGCCTTTGCGCCGGCCGTGCTGGTGCTGATGAACCTGGTGTACGCGCTGGCGGCCTACCCGGCCGGTGCGCTCTCGGACCGCATGCCGCGCGAGCGCCTGCTGGGCTTCGGGCTTGCCCTGCTGGTCGCGGCCGATCTGGCACTGGCGCTGCTGCCCCATCTGGCCGGCGTGGCGCTGGGCATCGTGCTCTGGGGCCTGCACATGGCGCTGACCCAGGGCGTGCTCGCGGCGATGGTGGCCGACACCGCGCCGGCCGAGCTGCGCGGCACGGCCTTCGGGGTGTTCAACCTGGTCAGCGGCCTGGGCCTGCTGGCGGCGAGCGTGCTGGCCGGCGCGCTCTGGGACCAGCTCGGCGCAGGCAGCACCTTTCTCGTGGGCGCTGCCTGCGCCGCACTGAGCGTGGCAGCCCTCTGGTTGCGGCCGGGGCGTTCGCGGCGCTAGGGGCGTGGTGGCCTGCCTGCGGCGCCGCTGCCGCCTCAGATCTCGCTGCGGCGCTCGACGACCTTGGACACCAGGCCGTAGGCAATCGCCTCGTCGGTGCTCATCCAGTAGTCGCGGTCGATGTCGGCCTGCACCTTCTCGAGCGGCTGGCCGGTCTCGGCGGCGATGATGCGCGCCAGACGCTCGCGCATCTTGATGATCTCGCGCGCCTGGATGGCGATGTCGGTGGCCTGGCCGCCGGCGCCGCCCGAGGGCTGGTGGATCAGGAAGCGGGTGTTGGGCAGGCAGACGCGGCGTTCCTTGGGCGCGGCCAGGAAGATGTGCGTGCCGGCGCTGGCCACCCAGCCGCTGCCGATCATGTTCACCGGCACCTCGATGAAGCGCACCATGTCGTGGATGGCGTCGCCGCTTTCCACGTGGCCGCCGGGCGAGCAGACGATCATGTTGATCGGGTCCCTGGACTCGGCGGCCAGGGCCAGCAGGCGGCCGCAGACGTCCTTGGCCAGGGCCTGGGTGATGGGGCCGTAGACCAGCACGTGGCGCGAGGCAAAGGTCTTCTGGTCGACGAAGGCTGCGACCTTGTCCTTGCCTTCTTCGCCGTCGGTGTCGTTATTGAATGTCCACATGGGGTGCTCCTTGATCGGGGGGTTCACTGCATGGGCCACATGCTAGGGCTTCCGGGCGCTAGGGCCGCGCGGGCCGGCCCATCAACACCACCAGCGCGATGCCGCCCAGAATGGCCGCCGAGGCCAGCAGCAGGCGCAGGCTCAGGGCTTCGCCCAGAAACAGCACCGCGCCCGCAGCCGCGATCACCGGCACGCTGAGCTGCAGCGTGGCCGCGACCATGGCCTTCAGGTGCGGCAGCGCCGCATACCAGATGGCATAGCCCACGCCCGAGGTCAGTGCGCCGGACAGCACGGCATACAGCACGCCGGCGGCGTCCAGCCGCGCATGGGCAAGCAGCGCCAGACTCAGGGCCAGCGCCATGGGCACCGTGCGCAGGAAGTTGCCCGCCGTCACCTGCAGCGGATCCCCCGCGCCCCTGCCACGCAGCGAGTACACGCCCCAGGCGCAGCCGGCGGCCATCATCAGCAGCGCAGGGGCCAGCGGCGGCGCAGACAGGCCCGGCAGCAGCAGCCCCACCAGGCCGCCGAAGGCCAGCACCAGCCCGAGCACCTGCAGGGCACCCAGGCGCTCGCCACGCAGCAGACCCCAGCTGGTCATGCTGGTCTGCACGGCGCCGAACAGGATGAGTGCGCCGAGTGCGGCACCCAGTTCGACGTAGGCAAAGGAGAACGCGGCCGCGTAGGCAAACAGGGCGGCGGCCGAGCCCCAGCTGCCCTGCCCCACGCGCGCACCCGCCGGGCCGCGCGCACGCAGCTGCACGAGCAGCCACAGGGCCAGCGCACCCGAAACCATGCGCACGGTGGTGAAGCTGGCGGCATCGATCTGCGTGTGCGCCAGCGCTGCGCGGCACAGCAGCGAGTTGCCGGCAAAGGCCAGGAGCGCCAGCAGGGTCAGGGCAATGAGACGCAGGATGGGCATGGGTGGGCTTGGGGTGATGCGCCGCCGTGGCCCGGGGCAGGCTTCTCGCTTGTCTGGCAAGCCTTTCCAGCCACTTTGGCCTGAAGAGGCTTGTCCAGAGCCGATCTTGCTGTCCAAGTCCGGGCGTCAGCTGCGGCCGAACAGGAACAGCACCGGAATCTCCAGGCGCGCGGCCCAGGCCCGTTCGTTGTGGCCGGTGCCTTCAAACACCCGGCTCAGGTAGTTGGCTTGCGTGTAGCCGCGGTCGCGGGCGATCTCGTCGACGAAACGCTGGTAGGGCGCGTAGATCGCATCCAGCTCCGTGGTGCCGTGGTCCTGATACAGGCGGTGCGTGGCGGGGTCGGCGAGGTGGTCGCGCAGATAGTTGAACGCCGCCAGCGGAATGTGCGAATTGGCCTGGAAGCCGCCGACCCAATGCGTGGACAGGCCGGCCGCACCGCCGAACACCTGCGGATGCTCGCTCATGCCGTACACGCTGATCAGACCGCCCATGCTGGAGCCCATCAGAAACGTGTGCTCGCGCTCGGTGCGGGTGGCAAAGCGCGCGTCGATGGCGGGCTTGAGCTCCTCGACCAGGAAGCGCAGGTAGGCGTCGCTCTGCGGCTTGCCCTGCAGGCCCTCGCGCACCAGGCGCTCGCGGATCTCGGGCTTGAGCAGGGGCAGGAACTTCTGCGGCATGTATTCGCTGTGGCGGAACTTGCCGTTGTTCCACACGCCCACCACGATCACATCGGGAATGCGCCGCTCGCGCATCAGGCGCGAGAGCGTCGCATCCACGTTCCAGGCCTGCTTGTTCCAGGTGGTGGAGGCATCGAACAGCATCTGGCCGTCGTGCATGTAGATCACCGCAAAGCGGCGGCCGGCGCGCACGGCCTCCTCATAGCCCTCGGGCAGCCAGACATCGACGTGGCGTGGGTCGATCAGCGTGCTCGGGAAGTTGGCCAGGCGCTCGATCCGGCCGCTGGCAGGCTTGGGCAGGCCGGCTTGCGCCTGTGCAGCACCCACGGGCGCAAGCGCCAGGGTCAGCGCGGCCACGCCGCCGGCCAGCAGGTCGCGGCGCTGCGCATCGGGCGCTGCCGGAATCGGCAGGCGATCGGAATCGGTCAGGGGGATGGACATGGCCGGGCGTCTCCAGAATCGATGTCTTGTGCGCCGCGGTTGTACCCGCAGGACGCGCCGGCGCCTAGCCACGGCGTCGGCATGCGCGGCCCAGCCGGCGAGCGGGTGTTCGACAGGGTCACGGTGCAGCATGCCGCAGTGCAGCGCGGGGAGACCGGCGCGGGTTTGCAAGGCCGTGGCGGCGTCCGGATAATGGCGACTTTACGTTAACGTCAATTCGCACAGGACGCCCCAGACCATGCAGCTTCCAGGCATCAGTTTTGATCTCGGCGAGGACATCGACGCACTGCGTGACGCGGTGCGCGACTTTGCGCAGGCCGAGATCGCGCCGCGCGCCGCCGAGATCGACCGCAGCGACCAGTTCCCCATGGACCTCTGGCGCAAGATGGGCGATCTGGGCGTGCTCGGCATCACCGTGCCGGAGCAGTACGGCGGTGCCGACATGGGCTATGTGGCGCACATGGTGGCGATGGAGGAGATCAGCCGCGCCAGCGCGAGCGTGGGTCTGTCCTACGGCGCGCACTCCAATCTGTGCGTGAACCAGATCAAGCGCAATGGCACCGAGGCGCAGCGCGCCAAGTACCTGCCCAAGCTGATCACCGGCGAGCACGTGGGTGCGCTGGCCATGAGCGAGCCGGGCGCCGGTTCGGACGTGATCTCCATGAAGCTGCGCGCCGAGGACAAGGGCGGCTACTACGTCCTGAACGGCAACAAGATGTGGATCACCAACGGCCCGGACGCCGACACCCTGGTGGTCTATGCCAAGACCGAGCCCGAGATGGGCGCGCGCGGCGTGACGGCCTTCCTGATCGAGAAGGGCATGAAGGGCTTCTCGATCGCGCAGAAGCTCGACAAGCTCGGCATGCGCGGCAGCCACACCGGCGAGCTGGTGTTCCAGGACTGCGAGGTGCCGGCCGAGAACGTGCTCGGCGCGGTCAACGGCGGCGCCAAGGTGCTGATGAGCGGCCTGGACTACGAGCGCGCGGTGCTCGCCGCCGGGCCCATCGGCATCATGCAGG
>DASSQC010000160.1:0-10744 GCA_035702705.1 Burkholderiaceae bacterium
CGATCCGCGTTGCAACGCCCGCCATGCTCAGACCCCGGCGGCAGCCGGCAAGGCGGAAATCTTGAGCGCCTCGGTGGCGGTGGGCTGGGGGTCACCCTGCCACTTGATGAGCTTGTCGCCGTCAAAGAACAGGGTGACGCGGCGCATCTCGGTGACCTCGCCGCGCTTGCGCATGGCAAAGCCGTAGTCCCAGCGGTTGGCGTGCAGGTCCGAGCGCAGCAGCGGCGAGCCGAGCAGGGCCTGTACCTGCAGGCGGGTCATGCCTTCCTTGAGCTGGGCGACCTGCTCGCTGGTGATCAGGTTGCCCTGCTGGATGTCGGGGCGGTAGACGCTGCAGCCGGTGGCAAGCACCAATGCGAAGCCGGCGGCGATGAACGACAGGAAGCGCAGAGCAGAAGACATGAAGCGGGCCATCAAGCGGAATTGCACCGTAAATGCCGCCTGTTGCGTGCCCCGAGCGGGCGGGCACAGGCGGCTGGGTGAGGGGCCGCGCGCCGGGCAGGGTGTCTGCCCCAGCCGCCGCGGCGGGTCGGGCCGTATCATAGGTCACCCTTCCGGGGCACTTCTCCAACGTACCTCGTTCGCATTCGCGCCCCGCGCGGCTGCGGCCCGATCCGATGCCGAACTCCAGCCAGAACCTCAAAGAGATGGGCCTGAAGGCCACCCTGCCGCGCATGAAGGTGCTGGAGGTCTTTCACAAGAGCCCGCAGCGCCATCTGAGCGCGGAAGACGTCTACAAGCTGCTGCTGGCCGAGCAGGGCGACGTGGGACTGGCCACCGTGTACCGCGTGCTCACGCAGTTCGAGCAGGCCGGGCTGCTCAAGCGCAACCACTTCGAAAGCGGCAAGGCCGTGTTCGAGCTCAATGAGGGCAGCCACCACGACCACATCGTCTGCCTCTATTGCGGGCATGTGGAGGAGTTCTACGACGCCGGCATCGAGCAGCGCCAGGACGCCGTGGCCGCCGAGCGCGGATTCAAGCTCGTGGAGCATTCGCTGTCGCTGTACGCGAACTGCGCCCGCACGGACTGCCCGCACCGCAAGCAGGGCTGATATTTTTGTCCGATATTGATCCATTCGTGCTGGATCAATGAGCCACTTGCCGCATGCGCCGTGCGGATCTCGGTATGTTCAGGGTGCCGAAAATAAGCGGCCGAAAATGAATCAAATGAGCTCTGGCGCGGTTCTCCAGCCGGTGCTCATTCTGCGTCGAGGGGGCGATCGGTGTGCTGCAGCCGCGCCAGCCCGCGTGCTGACGGTGCTCAATCTGCCGCCAGCAGCTCTTTCGCGTGCTTCTTGCTGGTGGCGGTGATGGTTTCGCCGGCCAGCATGCGGGCGATTTCGTCCACGCGGTCGGCCGCGCTCAGGCTGCGGATGGCGCTTTGCGTGCTGCCGGCCACGGTGAACTTCTCCACCTTGAACTGCTGATGCGCCCGGGCCGCCACCTGGGGCAGGTGGGTCACGGCCAGCACCTGGCGGTCGGCGCCGAGCTGGCGCATCAGGCGGCCGACGACTTCGGCCACCGCGCCGCCGACGCCGGCGTCCACCTCATCAAAGATCAGCGTGGGCGTGGCGTTGGCCGTGGACGCAATGACGGCAATCGCCAGCGAGATGCGCGACAGCTCCCCGCCGGAGGCCACCTTGCCCAAGGCGCGGGGCGTGGCGCCGGCATGGCCGGCCACCAGAAACTCCACGGCGTCGGTGCCGCTCGGGCCCGCGTCTTCCGGCGTGAGCGCAATCTCCAGGCGGCCGCCCTGCATGGCGAGGGTCTGCATGGCCTCGGTGGCCGCGGTGGCAAGCCGCCTGGCCGCCTTGGCGCGCTCTGCAGACAGCTTCCGGGCCGCGGCATCGAAGGCCTTCTGCGCCGAATCGACGGCGGCCTGCAGCGCCGGCAGGTTGCTTGCGGCATCCAGCGCGCCCATCTTGTCGCGTGCGGCCTGCCAGTGGTCGGCCAGCGCGGCGGGGTCCACGCGCAGCTTGCGCGCGGTGCCGTGCAGCGCGGACAGGCGCTGCTCGATCTCCTCGAGCCGCTGCGGGTCCAGATCGCTGCTATTCAGATAGTGGGACAGCGCATGGGCCGCCTCGCGCGCCTGGATGGCGGCGGCTTCAAGCGCATCGACGGCGTCCTGCAGGCGGCCATCGTGCGCGAGCTGGGCGGCCAGCCGGCCATGCAGGCTTTCCAGCCGGCCGATGATGGGCTCGTCGGATTCCTCAAGCGCGTTCAGGGCCGAGGAGGCCGTCTCGATCAGCCCGGCGGCATGGGACAGGCGCCGGTGCTCGCTCTCCACCTCGGCCCATTCGCCGGCCTGGGGCGCAAGACGATCGAGCTCATCGAGCTGCCAGGCCAGGCGCTCGCGTTCGGCGTCCAGGCTGGCCTGCTCGGTCTGGGCGCGGGTGAGCTGGGCGCGCGCATCGCGCAGGGTCTTCCAGCGCTCGGCCACCTCGGCCACGGGCGCCTCCAGCTTGCCGAAGGCATCCAGCAGGCTGCGCTGGGCGGCGGGCTTCTGCAGCAGCTGGTGGGCGTGCTGGCCGTGAATGTCCACCAGCAGGTCGCCCAGCGCCCGCAGCTGGGTCACGGGCACCGCGGCGCCATTGATGAAAGCCTTGCTGCGGCCCTCGCGGTCGATCACGCGGCGCAGCAGAACGGTCGTGGCCTGATCCACTTCCGAGGCGTCCAGCTCGTGCTCGGCCAGAAAGGCGGCAACCTTGGCATCGACATCGAATTCCGCCGCAATGCTGGTCTTGGCCGCGCCCTCGCGGATCACACCGGCGTCGCCGCGGCCGCCGAGCACCAGGCCCAGCGCGTCGATCAGGATGCTCTTGCCCGCACCCGTTTCACCGGTGAGGGCCGAGAAGCCGGCCGAGAAGTCGATCTCGGCCTCGGTGACGAGCACAAAGTCGGTGAGGTGCAGACTGCGGAGCATGGCAATTCAGAAGGCGCCGATCAGCTCGGCATCAGGTTCCAGTGCAGCTTGCGCCGCAGGGTGGCGAAGTAGTCATAGCCGGGCGGGTGCAGCAGCTGCAGGCGGTGGGTCGAGGGCGTCACGCGCACCACATCGCCCAGCTCCAGGGTGGAGAAGGTCTGCATGTCGCAGTGCGCGGCCATTTCCTTGCCGGCCACGACCTCGATGTCCAGGGTCACGTCGGCCGGCAGCACGATCGGCCGGTTCGAGAGGCTCTGCGGCGCCACGGGCACCAGGGTGATGCCGGCCAGCGAGGGATGCAGCATCGGCCCGCCGGCGCTCATGGCATAGGCCGTGCTGCCGGTGGGCGTGGCGACGATCAGCGCGTCGGCGCGCTGCTGATAGACCAGGTTGCCATCGATGCGCACCACAAATTCCAGCATGCCGCCGGCTGCGCCGCGCTGCACCACCACGTCGTTCAGCGCCTGGGCCGACCAGATGCCGGCGTCGCCGCGGCGCACCTGGCAGTCGAACATGCTGCGCGCCTCCAGCGAGTAGTTGCCGCCCAGCAGTGAACCCAGGGCCGGCTGCCAGTCGCGCAGGGGCACGTCGGTCATGAAGCCCAGTCGCCCGTGGTTGATGCCGATCAGCGGCACACCCAGCGGTGCCAGCACGCGGGCTGCGCCCAGCAGGGTGCCGTCGCCGCCCACCACGATGGCGGCCTGCGCGCGGCCCGGCGCGTCTTCCAGCGCGATCTTGGGCAGATGGCAGACGTCCAGCGAGGCTGCGCTGTCGGCATCAATGCAGACCTGGCCGCCCTGGCTTTGCAGCCATTCGCCGATGGCGGTGAGCGTGTCGCCCAGCCCGGGCGTGTTGGCGCGGCCGACGAGCACGAACTGGGTGAGTGATTGCATGGCGGCGATTCTATCGACAGGCTGTGGCACCTTGTCCCTCGGTCTGCGCACGCATCGGGTGATCCATGCCGCACCGCGGCAAGCCGAATCCATACAATCCGCGGTCATGGACCCCCGATCTCATCTGCTGCTCAAGACGCTGATCGAACGCTACATCGCCGAGGGACAACCCGTCGGCTCGCGCACCCTGTCGCGCTGGTCCGGGCTGGATCTGTCGGCCGCCACCATCCGCAACGTGATGAGCGACCTCGAGGAGGCCGGGTTGATCGTCAGCCCGCACACCTCGGCCGGGCGCATCCCCACACCGCGCGGCTACCGCCTGTTCGTGGACACCATGCTCACCGTGCAGCCCCTGGAAAGCGTGGAGCAGCAGGCCCTCAACGAGACCCTCCAGCAGAGCCTGCAACCGGCCTCGCCGCAGAAGGTCATCAGTGCGGCGGCGCAGCTGCTGTCCAGCCTGTCGCAGTTTGCCGGCGTGGTGCTCACGCCGCGGCGCAGCCAGGTCTTCAAGCACGTGGAGTTCCTTCGCCTGGGTGAGCGGAGGGTGCTGATGATCATCGTCACGCCCGAGGGCGACGTGCAGAACCGCATGATCCTGCTCGAGCAGGACCTGAGCGCCTCGCAGCTCGTGGAGGCGGGCAATTTCCTGAACACGCACTTTGCCGGCAGCAGCTTCGACGAGGCGGCCAGCCGCCTGAAGCAGGAGCTCGGCAGCCTGCGCGACGAGGTGCAGACCCTGATGCAGGCGGCCATGGCCGCCGGCTCCCAGGCCATGAGCGACGAGCAGGAGCAGGTGCTGATCAGCGGCGAGCGCCGTCTGCTGGACGTGGCCGATTTCTCCACCAACATGGCGCGCCTGCGCCAGCTGTTCGACGTCTTCGAGAGCAAGACCAGCCTGCTGCGCCTGCTCGAGACCGGCGGCAATGCCGACGGCGTGCAGATCTTCATCGGCGGCGAGTCGCAGCTCGTGCCGGTGGAGGAGGTGTCGGTGGTGGCCGCGCCCTACAAGGTCAACGGCCAGGTGGTGGGCACGCTCGGCGTGGTCGGCCCCACGCGCATGGCCTATGACCGTGTGGTGCCGCTGGTGGACATCACCGCCCGCCTGCTGTCCAACGCGCTCACATATTCTGCTGGCGAGGGGGGCGGGCCTCCACCTGGCCCGAACGCTCCGCTCTAGGGCTGCCGGCCGGCCGGGGCAGGATGGGCATCGGCCCCGGGGCCACCACCTGCCGCACGGTGCCGCGGTAGTGTGCCGCGGCCTGGCCGCGTGATACGCCGCTGGCATCGAGCAGCGCATCGGCCGCGGCGATCTCGCCGCTGCTCATGACGTTGTCGATCCAGAGCACGAGGCGCTTGCGTTCATCCGGGCTCAGGGGCGGCAGGTCCGGCAGGTCGCGTGCGAGTGCCCAGGACCAGGCCTCGATGCGCTCACGCGCCAGAGCGAAGCGCTCGCCCGCGGCGGTATCGGGGTCGAGGCCGCCGGCCGGCGTGTTGCGTTCCCAGAGCGCCAGGCCCACGGTGCGATCGATCACGGTGGTGGCGCGCGTGGCCATCAGCTCGCCCAGCCGGCCGCAGCCGGTCTGCAGCGCCACCTCGCCGCTCAGGCACAGATTGACGGCTGGCGGATTGATGGCCGCAGCCCAGCCATACGCTTCGATGGCGCTGTTCAACCGACTTGCATGTCGTGTGGCGAAGGCCTGCTCGAGCCGACGCAGGATGTTCGTCTGCCGGAGATCGAAGCGGGGGCTGGCCGCCGCCTTGGCCAGCAGGGCCGGTGCACTGCCCAGCGTGGCCTGGGCGCCGGCCGGATCGGGCGCGTGCATCACGGCATCCGCCAGACTGAGCCAGGCGGCACCGTTGTCGGGCTCGAGCTCGGTCCACAGCTGTGCCCAGCGCACCGAGAAGCAGCCGGGTTCCGTGGCGCAGGCGACAGTGAGATAGGCCAGCAGATCGGCGTCGCCGTTGTGGCGCTCGCCCAGGCCGCGCAGCAGCGCGTCGCGCAGCGCGCGGGCCTGGTCGGGCGGCGTGCCCAGGCGGTCATAGCTGGTCAGCACGGCGCGCACCAGCGGATCGGCCGTGCCCGCCGCCAGCGCATCGATGCGGCGCTGGTGGGCGCAGCCGCTCAGGCTCAGGACCATGAGCGCCGCCATCAGTGCGGCAAGCCAGTGCTTCGGGCCCGCGTTCAAGCCGGCGTCCTTTCTGTGCAGACGGGTTTCAAGGCGCGTGAGGGTCGGGGTTGGTCCGGCATGAGCGGGGCGATTCGTCGCGTTGCCGGGCCGTCGTCGGGCTCGAAGTCCGTGTTTGCGGACCCCTCTGCCTACAATCCGGCAACCCTAGTTCACTCAACTATGAAATTCAATCCTCCACCCGGGTACAAACATGGTCAGGCACCGCGCATCGGGGTGCTGCTGGTGCAGCTGGGCACGCCCGACGAGCCCACGGCGCCGGCCTTGCGGCGCTACCTCGCGCAGTTCCTGAGCGACCCGCGGGTGGTGGAGATCCCGCGCCTGGTGTGGCTGCCGATCCTGCACGGCATCATCCTGAACGTGCGGCCGGCCAAGAGCGCACGCAAGTACGCCAGCATCTGGATGAACGACGGTCCGGATCAGGGCAGCCCGCTGCGGGTCTACAGCGAGAAGCAGGCCAAGCTGCTGCGCGGCTATCTGGGTGAGGCCGGCATCGAGGCCGAGGTGGCGCTGGCCATGCGCTACGGCAATCCGAGCGTGGAAAGCGTGCTGAATGGCCTGCTTGAGAAGAACGTGGACCGCCTGCTCGTGGTACCGATGTACCCGCAGTACTCCGCCACCACCACGGCCAGCGTGATCGACGAGGTCAACCGTGCCCTCTTCAAGGTGCGCAACCTGCCGGAAGTGCGATTCGTGAAGCATTGGCATGACGACGATGCGTACATCGATGCGCTGGTGGCTTCGGTGCGTCGGCACTTCGAGAGAGAAGGCGTGCCCGAAAAGCTCGTCATGAGCTTTCATGGCGTGCCCAAGCGCACCCTGCTGCTGGGCGACCCCTATCACTGCGAGTGCTACAAGACCGCCCGCCTGGTGGCCGAGCGCCTGGGCTGGCCGCGCGACAAGCTGGTGGTGAGCTTCCAGTCACGCTTCGGCAAGGCCGAGTGGCTCAAGCCCTACACGCAGGAAACCCTCGTGGAACTGGCCCGCAGCGGCACCGAGCATGTGGCCGTGATGTGTCCGGCCTTTGTGTCGGACTGCCTTGAGACGCTCGAGGAAATCAACGACGAGGTGCGTCACGAGTTCCTCGAAGCGGGTGGCAAGCGCTTCGACTACATCCCCTGCCTGAACGACAGCGACCCCTGGATCCATGCGCTCACCGGCATCGTGCGCCGGCACATGCAGGGCTGGGGTGACGGCAAGGCCGATGCCGCCCAGCTCAAGATCACCGCGGCCGAAGCGCAGCGCGTCGGCGCGAGCAACATCAGCGAGAAGGCGGCCTGAGACCCTGACCGCGTGCCTGCGGGCACGTTGGCGCGCAGGCCGCGCAGCCAAGCCTAGAGACTGGCCAGCGAGGCAGCCGCCTTCAGCAGCGGCTCGGAGCGCTGTGCATAGGGGCTGAATGTCAGCACCCAGAGCGCACCCGCGGTGCAAGCGATGAGCGCGATGGAGATCAAGAGGCTGGCAGAGGGCTTCTTCATGGCGAATCCTCCTGGTGGAGTGCACCGTGCCGGTGCGTGCACGGTGGGCAGACCGACATCCTGCAAGGATCGTGCCGCAGTTGCGGTTTCGTTCACATCGCCCTGATGCGTGAGGGCTACTTGGCGCGCCAGCGATCCGGTGCCTGTACTTCGACCGGCGGCAGCAGCGCGCGTTTGGCGGCCTGCTGGTCACGCAGGTACGCGTCCCAGAAGCGCGTGGTCAGCAGGGCAATCAGCGCATAGTGCCTGGGCTCGAGCTCATCGGTGATCGGCTTGCGGTTGCGGCCCAGCAGGTGCCGCACTCCGCGCGACATGCGCTGCCCGCCGAAGGTCATGTGATCGGCCTCGGCCAGCAGCAGTTCATACTTGTCGCCGGCCGGCAGGCCCTCGAACACGGCCTGGCGGTTTTCGGGCGTGGCGCCGGTTCCGGCGACATCGCCATCCAGGGTGCCGGTCAGAGCGAAGAAGGGCGCACGGACCTTGGCAAAGCGCGCGGCGACGTCAGACGCATCGCGCCCGGCCGAAGGCGAGAAGGCGATGAATGCGGCCAGACGTGGCTCATCGATGGCCGGCACGCGCGCATTGAGCTGCTGCCCGGCCATGACCTGGGTGGTCCATGCACCGTACGAGTGCCCCGACAGACCGATGCGCTTGAGGTCTGCGCCGCGCAGCTCGCCGGCCACCTGCTGGCGCGGCAGCTCATCGAGCAGGAAGCGCACGTCACCGACCCGCTGCGCGGCGGCCTCGGGCGACATGGCGCTGCGCATGCCCCGGTTGCGTACCGAGGGGGTATCGCTGCCGGCGTGCTGCATGTGGATCACGACGTAGCCGGCAGCAGCCCAGGCTTCGCCCCAAGCCGTCCCGGCGTCCAGATTGCCGCCAAGGCCGTGGGAGAACAGGATGACCGGGCCAGCGGGCTGCGCCGGCATGCGCAGGCGCACGGGAATCTCGCGCTTTCGGTCGCGATCGGTCCAGATCAGGTCGCGCACGCTCGCGCTGCCGGTCTGGGCCAGGCTGCGTGCGGGGGGCAGGCTGGCCAGGGCGATTGCGCTGGCCAGCCACTGGAGGTGCTGGCGGCGGGTCTGATGAGGCATGGTGGATTCGCTCCGGTCGAGGGTCCAGGGATTTGTTACGGCCATTGTGCGGCGGGATGCTGGCGCGGGCGATACCCGCGGGCTAGAGCGGCGTCAGAGCGACGCTGCAGCCGGTGTCTGCCTTGTAAACTTTCAGCATCAAGGTTCCCGTCGACACCCGCGTGTTCGCAGGATGCCGAGGGAGCAGATCGGCGAAAGCTGAAACCGGCCGGCGCCGACGGCACGCCGGACCTTGGCAGCGGGCGCGATGCATTCAGCAGCCGAAACCTCTCGCAGCCGGTCTTGTAATCGGGCTCGATGCCCCCACATCCACGCTGGTCTTGCGGCCGGTTGCACCCACCGGCCCTGATTCGCCTCTTCAGCGTCCCACGACTTGTAGATCAATGAGCAACAACGAATCCCAGTCCTCTGCCGCCGAGCAGGCCACCGAATCTGCGCTCGGCGCGGAAACCCATGCCGAGGTCGAAGCCGACCTGAACCAGCTGCTGCAGGAGGCGCAGGCCAAGATTGCCGAACAGCAGGACGCCCTGCTGCGGGCCCGCGCCGAGGTGGAGAACATCCGCCGGCGCAGCGCCGATGAAGTCAGCAAGGCACACAAGTTCGGCATCGAAAGCTTCGCCGATGCGCTGCTGCCGGTGAAGGACAGCCTCGAGATGGCCCTGGCCGACACGTCCAGCGATGCCACGAAGCTGCGTGAAGGTGTGGAAGCCACGCTCAAGCAGCTCAAGAGCGCCTTCGAGAAGAACCACCTCAAGGAGGTGGCGCCTGCAGCAGGCGACAAGTTCGATCCGCATCTGCACCAGGGCATCAGCATGGTGGCCAGCGAGCTGCCGGCAAACACCGTGGTCAGCACCCTGCAGAAGGGCGCCATGATCGCTGATCGCGTGCTGCGCCCGGCGCTGGTGGCCGTGTCCTCCGGCCAGAAGCCGGCCTGAGCCGGCACGGCAGCAGCGCCCCATGGCTGAATCCACCGACTTCTTCGAGCGCTTTGCCATGCAGCCGGTGGATGCCGCCGGCTTTGATGCAGCGCTCGCGGCGGCACCGGATCTGGCCTGCGTGTACTTCTGGGGCGAGCACTGCTTCAACTGCGAGCAGTTCAAGAACGCCGCGCAGATTGCGCCGCAACGCCTGCACACCCTGGGGGTGAGTTGGTTTCACGCCAATGTGTATGCCGACACGGCGCTGGGGCGGCGCTTTGGCCTGCATGGCGTACCGGCGTTCTATTTCTTTGCGGCGGGCCGCAAGCTCGGGCGCATCACGGGCTGGCAGGGTTTTGAGCACTTTGCCGGCGTGGTGAGTGATCTCCGGGGCCGGCTGGCGAGCGAGAAATCGACCGAAAACAGCGTCCAGACCGCTTGAAAGCGGCCAAGTTATCCACAAGTTCGAATCATCTTTGTTTATCAGAGCAATCAAGGGACTACATCATGGGAAAGATCATCGGCATTGACCTCGGGACGACGAACTCCTGCGTTGCGATCATGGAGGGCGGCGCGCCCAAGGTGATCGAGAACAGCGAGGGTGCACGCACCACGCCGTCGATCATCGCCTACATGGAAGACGGCGAAGTGCTCGTGGGCGCGCCGGCCAAGCGCCAGGCCGTGACCAACCCCAAGAACACGCTCTACGCCGTCAAGCGCCTGATCGGCCGCAAGTTCGCCGAGAAGGAAGTGCAGAAGGACATCAGCCTGATGCCCTACGCCATCGTCCAGGCCGACAATGGCGACGCCTGGGTGGGCGTGCGCGACAAGAAGATGGCGCCGCCGCAGATCTCTGCCGAAGTGCTGCGCAAGATGAAGAAGACGGCCGAGGACTATCTGGGCGAGCCGGTGACCGAGGCCGTGATCACCGTGCCGGCCTACTTCAATGACGCTCAGCGCCAGGCTACCAAGGACGCCGGCCGCATTGCCGGTCTGGACGTCAAGCGCATCATCAACGAGCCCACGGCCGCTGCGCTGGCCTTCGGTCTGGACAAGAACGAGAAGGGTGACCGCAAGATCGCCGTGTATGACCTGGGCGGCGGCACCTTCGACATCTCGATCATCGAGATTGCCGATGTGGACGGCGAGAAGCAGTTCGAAGTGCTCTCCACCAATGGCGACACCTTCCTCGGTGGCGAAGACTTCGACCAGCGCCTGGTCGACTACCTTTGCGATGAGTTCAAGAAACAGAG
>DASSQC010000161.1:0-3234 GCA_035702705.1 Burkholderiaceae bacterium
TGAGCGCCGACGGCGACGACCTGGTGGGCGACATCACCTTCATGAGCAGCGTGTCGGGGGGCTCGCTGCTGGCGGCCTACTACGGGCTGCATGGCCGCCAGACCCTGGGCGACTTCCGTGGCGCCGTGCTCGAGCGCAACATGGAATTCGGCCTGCGCCTGTCGATCTTCAAGCCGGACAACTTCGTGCGCTTTCTGCGCGGCGGCCTGAACGACCGGCGCCATCTGGCCGGCTATCTGGATGATCAGGTCTTCAAGCGCGCCACCTTCGCCGACCTGTACCGGCAGCGCAAGCCGGACGTCTGGATCAATGCCACCGATCTCTACAACCGGGTGCCCTTTCCCTTCATCCCCCCGGTGTTCGGCGGCGCCTGCATCGATCTGGCCAGCCTGCCGGTGGCCGAGGCAGTGAGCGCCTCGATGGCCGTGCCGGTGGTCTTTGCGCCGGTGGTGCTCAAGACCTTCCCGGAGCAATGCGCAGAGCCGATCGCGCCCTGGGTGGAGCGCACCCTGGCCAACCCGAGCGCGTCCAAGCTGCTGTCGGATACTGCGCGTGCCATCCGCAACTACCGCAGCCCGGAGCGCCAGCGCTACATCAAGCTGGTGGATGGGGGCGTGACCGACAACTTCGGCCTGTCCAGCCTGCTGATCAGCCGCGCGGTGGCCACCACGCCGTACGGCCCGCTGACCGCGCGCGACGGCGTGATGGTCAAGCGCATGCTCTTCATCGTGGTGGACAGCGGCCGAGGCACCGGCGGCGACTGGGTGATGTCGCCCGCCGGGCCCAGCGGCATCGACATTGCGGCGGCAGCCACCGACACCGCCATCGACGCCTCGGCGCGGCTGGCCTTCGAGAACTTCAAGAACGTGATGCAGGACTGGCAGCGTGCCATGCTGCTGTGGCGCTGCAGCCTGAGCGACGCGCAGGTGCGCGAGCTGCGCGGCACGCTCGATGGCTGGCGCTGCGACGAGCTGGAATTTCACGTGGGCCTGGTGAGCTTTGCGAGCCTCGACCCCGGTCGCGAGCAGGGTCTGAACGCCATACCCACCACCTTGAGCCTGAATCGGGATCAGCTCGATGCCTTGATGCTCGGCGGGGCAGACGCGCTGTTTGCCAGCCCGGCCCTGCAGGGCTATCTGCAGTCGCGGCGGATCGCTCGCCGGGCCGCGCGCTGATCACGCGCCCAGCACGCCCGCCACAAAGCCCGCAAACCCTGCCGCCACCTTGTTGTAACCGCCGCGGGTGAGGTGGATCTCGTTGAGCCAGTCCCCGCTCTCGCCGGTCTCGCCCGGCGCGGCGGGCGTCACACCGGCCAGCGCCTGCGAGTCGTACACGTACACGGCACGGGCCGGGTCGTGGCAGCTCTTGATCAGGCCGGCGAGCTTCTCGAACAAGCGCGCTGCCACGGCGGGCCAGTCCGGCTCGGGGATGCCGTACATCTTCACCGCCTTGAAGAGCCAGGGGCCGAGGGTCTTGCCCAGCACGCTGCCGGCCGGGGCGTTGCGCACCGTGGGCAGGGCATAGGTGTGCATGAACAGGGCCATGTCCGGGTTCTCGGCGCTCGCGCGGCGCTCGAGCAGATGCGCAAAGTTCGCCTGGAAATAGGCTGCAAAACGCGCCCAGCCGTCTTCAGACAGATAACGGTCTGCGCCATCCGTGGGGCTGCCCCACTCCGGCTGTGTGCGGAAGATGCGCCGGCTGGCGTCCGGCTCGGTGGCCGGGCTCTGGCAGGCGTCGATCAGGTCATTGCCGCCGGCCGAGAACAGCAGGCCGTGCCACCACATGCGGTGCTGCGGGCTGTCCAGCAGGCTCGTGAAGTTGAAGTCACGCCACATCTGGTGCATGTGCGCCAGGGTGTCGCCGGGCGTGGCGCAGTTCACAGCCACGTGGCGCTTGGCAAACTGGCCCTGCATGGCCATGAGCACGTTGGAGGTGGCCCAGGGCGGGTTGTGGCCGATCGAGAACCATGAGTCGCCCTCGGCCAGAAAGCGCCACTGCACGGCGTTGAAGTCGAAGTCGTCCACCTCGCGGGGGGACAGAAGGATGAGGGGCATGGCGCGCTCCGCGGAACCGAACCGGTCTGTGGTGTAGCGTGCGCATTTCGCGCCCATCCATCCCGCGTTTTCGGCTTGCGCGCCGTGGGCCCCGGACTTGCCCGCCACCCCGCTACTGCAGCACGACCTCGGCAATGTCGTCCCAGAGCGCCGCCTCGATGCGGCCGACAAACACCCGCAGCACCCTGCCCTGTCGATCCAGAAGAAACGAGGTCGGGTAGGTGCTGATGGAGCCGAAGTTGTCCGCATGGCTCGCCCCTGCGCGCCACAGGCGCGGGAAGTTCTGGGCCTGTGGCACGGCCACCTGCAGGATCTGCTCGTAGTCGCGCACGCTCTGCACGTCGCTGTCGGTGGCCACACTGACCAGCTCGAAGGGCTTGTCCCGCCAGCCCAGGTAGTTGGCGCGCAGCTCGGGCATGCGGGCGCGGCAGACGGCGCAGTCCTTGTGCCAGAAGACCACCAGCGTGACCTTGCCGCGCGTGCTTGCCAGGTCAAAGGGCTTGCCATCCAGCTGCACGCCCGAAAGGCGCGCCTGTGCGCCCACGGGCAGTCGTACAGGCTCGGCCGCAGGGCTCGGTGTGGCAGGCCGCCGTACATCGGGCTTGCGGCTGGCTTCCGCTGCCGGCTGGGCGTGCGTCAGGCCGGCACCGAGGCACAGGCCCAGCAGGCCGGTCCGGCCCATCAGGACAAGGGTTCGAATCAACATGCGGGCTCCTCATGCAATCAATGCAGCAACTGAAACAACCGCTGTTCGTCGCGGTACCCGATGAGCCCTTACAGTGAGCAGCGCGGCTGTTGTCCAAACCGCATTCACCACACGACGCCGGGCCCTTTGCCGCTCTTGCCCCTGTACTCATGCACCTGAACACCCCGCTGATCCCCGCCCTGCCCCCCTTTGCCCTGCCCGGCCAGCAGGCCTGGCTGAAGATGGACGCGCTGCAGCCCTCGGGCAGCTTCAAGCTGCGCGGCGTGGGCAGGCTCTGTACCGCGCAGGTGGCCGCAGGCGCCAGGGCGGTGGTCTGCGCCAGTGGCGGCAATGCGGGCTATGCCGCGGCCTGGGCCGCGCGTGTACTCGGCGTGCCGGCGCATGTGGTGGTGCCCGAGACCACGGGCGTCACGGTGCGTGAAGCCATTGCCGCGCTGGGGGCGCAGGTGCAGGTGCACGGCCGCGTGTGGGACG
>DASSQC010000162.1:0-3758 GCA_035702705.1 Burkholderiaceae bacterium
AGTTGGTGGTCTTCTTCGTCTTGGCGTGGTTTGTCGCCAAGTTCGTGTGGCCGCCCATGCGCACGGCGCTCGACGAGCGTCGCCAAAAAGTCGCCGACGGTCTGGCTGCAGCCGACCGCGCGCGCATCGAGCTGGCCGAAGCCAACAAGCGCATCGAAGCCGACCTCGCCAAGTCCCGCAACGAGAACCAGGCCCGCCTGGCCGATGCGGAAAAGCGTGCCGCCCAGCTGATCGACGAAGCCCGCAAGGCCGCCGAGGCCGAGAAGGCCCGCATCCTGGCCCAGGCCAAGGAAGAGGCTGCCCAGGAAATGGTTCGTGCCAAGGACGCCCTGCGCGACCAGGTTGCCGCCCTCGTGGTGGCCGGTGCCGAGCAGATCCTCAAGCGCGAAGTCGATGCCAAGGCCCATGCCGAGCTGCTCGCCGGCCTGAAGGCCAAGCTGTAAGGACCGACACCATGGCGGAACTCTCGACCATCGCACGCCCCTACGCCGAAGCCCTCTTCGGTGCAGCCAAGGGTGCCGACCTGAACGCCGTGCTCGCCGAGGTGGATGCACTGGCCACAGCCGCGCAGTTGCCTGAGGTTGCGCAGCTGGCCATCAATCCGCAGGTGGGCGACGCCCAGCTGACCGACGTGCTGTCCGCAGCCGTCAAGGGCGGCCTGTCGCCCATCGGCAAGCAGTTCGTGGCCACGGTCGTGGCCAACGGCCGCGTGACCGCGCTGCCCGCGATCGCGCGCCAGTTCCGCCATCTGAAGAACGCATCGGAAGGCAATGCCGATGCGTTGATCGAGAGCGCCTTCGCCCTGGAGCCTGCACAGGTCCAGGACCTCGTGGTCGCCCTTGAGAAGAAGTTCGCCGTCAAGCTCAAGCCGCAAGTGTCCGTGAACCCCGCGTTGATCGGTGGTGTGCGCGTGACGGTGGGCGACCAGGTGCTTGATTCATCGGTGCGCGCGCAGCTTGACCAGATGCGCGTTGCCCTGGCCGCCTGACGAGTCTCCAAGCCCGTCGGCCCTGCAAAGAATTCAATCCGGAGTCAGAACATGAACCTCAACCCGTCTGAAATCAGCGAACTGCTGAAGGCGAAGATCCAGGGCGTCGGCGCCTCGGCCGACATCCGCAACCAGGGCACCGTGGTCTCCGTGACCGACGGTATCTGCCGCGTGCACGGCCTGTCGGACGTGATGCAGGGCGAAATGCTCGAGTTCGAAGGCGGCGTGTTCGGCCTGGCCCTGAACCTGGAGCGCGACTCCGTGGGCGCCGTGATCCTGGGCGACTACAAGGGCATCTCCGAAGGCCAGACGGTCAAGACCACCGGCCGCATTCTCGACGTGCCCGTCGGCCCCGAGCTGATCGGCCGCGTCGTGAACTCGCTGGGCGAGCCGATCGACGGCAAGGGCCCGATCAACGCCAAGGAGCGCGACGTGATCGAGAAGGTTGCCCCGGGCGTGATCTACCGCAAGTCGGTGGACCAGCCGGTGCAGACCGGTCTGAAGTCGATCGACGCCATGGTGCCCGTGGGCCGCGGCCAGCGCGAGCTGATCATCGGTGACCGCCAGACCGGCAAGACCGCCGTGGCCGTCGACACGATCATCAACCAGAAGGGCAAGGACCTCATCTGCATCTACGTCGCCGTGGGTCAGAAGGCCTCCACCATCGCCAACGTGGTGCGCAAGCTCACCGAATACGGCGCGATGGAGTACACGATCGTCGTCGCTGCCGCCGCGTCGGATTCCGCCGCCATGCAGTTCATCGCGCCCTACTCGGGCTGCACGATGGGCGAGTACTTCCGTGACCGCGGTCAGGACGCCCTGATCATCTATGACGATCTGTCCAAGCAGGCCGTGGCCTACCGCCAGATCTCGCTGCTGCTGCGCCGCCCGCCGGGCCGCGAAGCCTACCCCGGCGACGTGTTCTACCTGCACAGCCGCCTGCTCGAGCGCGCCGCACGCGTGAACGAGGAGTACGTCGAGAAGTTCACCAATGGCGCCGTGAAGGGCAAGACCGGTTCGCTGACCGCGCTGCCCGTGATCGAAACGCAGGCCGGTGACGTGTCCGCCTTCGTGCCGACCAACGTGATCTCGATCACCGACGGCCAGATCTTCCTGGAAACCGACCTGTTCAACGCCGGTATCCGTCCCGCCATCAACGCCGGTATCTCCGTGAGCCGTGTGGGTGGTGCCGCCCAGACCAAGATCATGAAGCGCAAGGACACCGGCGCCGGCGTGCGTCTGGCCCTCGCGCAGTACCGTGAACTCGCTGCCTTCGCGCAGTTCGCCTCCGACCTCGACGAAGCCACCCGCAAGCAGCTCGAGCGCGGCAAGATGGTGACCGAGCTCATGAAGCAGTCGCAGTACTCCCCGATGGAAGTCTGGGAGATGGCCACCACGCTGTTCGCCGTGAACAACAACTACATGGACGACGTGGACGTGAAGAAGGCCCTGGCCTTCGAAAAGGCCCTGCTGTCGCACCTCAAGAGCAAGCACGCCGATCTCGTCTCGCGCATGAACACCGGCAAGCTGTCGGACGACGACGAGAAGGCCCTGCACGCCGCCGTGGCGGAGTTCAAGAAGACCGGCACCTACTAAACCCCGGACTTCGACAGCTCTAGACCAAGGAGCCAGCAATGGCAGGTTCAAAAGAAATTCGCGTCAAGATCAAGAGCGTGCAGAGCACGCGCAAGATCACCAAGGCGATGGAAATGGTGGCCGCATCCAAGATGCGGCGCGCCCAGGAGCGCATGCGCTCTGCCCGCCCGTACGCAGACAAGGTGCGCAACATCGCCGCGCACATGGCCGAGGCCAACCCCGAGTACAAGCACCCGTTCATGGAGAAGCGCGCCGAGATCAAGCGCGCCGGCGTGATCGTGGTGACGACCGACAAGGGTCTGTGCGGCGGCCTGAACACCAACATCCTGCGTGCGCTCACGACCAAGTACAAGGCGCTCCAGGCCGACAAGGTGGACGTCAAGTTCACCGCCATCGGCAACAAGGGCCTGGGCTTCCTGAACCGCATCAGCGCCAACGTGGTCAGCCAGTCGGTGCAGCTCGGCGACAAGCCCCAGCTCGAGAAGCTGATCGGTGCGATCAAGGTCCAGCTCGATGCCTTCGAGAAGGGTGAACTGGATGTGGTCTACGTGGCCTACACCAAGTTCATCAACACGATGAAGCAGGAGCCCGTGATCGAGCAGCTGCTGCCGCTGACGAGCGATCGTCTGCAGCAGAGCGATGCCGAGAAGCAGGCCTACAGCTGGGACTACCTCTACGAGCCCGATGCCAAGACCGTGGTGGACGAGCTCCTCGTGCGCTATGTCGAGGCGCTGGTGTACCAGGCCGTGGCCGAGAACATGGCGAGCGAACAGTCCGCGCGCATGGTGGCCATGAAGGCCGCCAGCGACAACGCCAAGAAGGTCATTGGTGACCTGCAGCTGGTCTACAACAAGACCCGCCAGGCCGGCATCACCAAGGAACTGTCAGAAATCGTGGGCGGCGCCGCCGCCGTGGCCTGATCGCGGTTGCCCGATCAACTTCAGCGCCACGAATACAGAAATAGAGCAAAGGAAAGACCATGAGCCAAGGTCATATCGTTCAGTGCATCGGTCCGGTGGTGGACATCAAGTTTCCCGCCGATGGCATGCCCAAGGTGTATGAGGCCCTCGTTCTCGAAGATGCCGGCAACAGCCTGGCCGAGAAGGGCCTGACCTTCGAGGTGCAGCAGCAGCTCGGCGACGGCGTGGTGCGCACGATTGCCCTCGGTTCGTCC
>DASSQC010000163.1:0-8167 GCA_035702705.1 Burkholderiaceae bacterium
TGGGGTTTGACTACGGGCAGCGGCATCGGGTCGAGCTGGAGGTTCGGCTCCGGTTCCTCGATGCGCTGCGCGAGCGCTTCCCGGCCTGGGCGGCGCGGCTGGGCGAGGACCACCTGATCGACATGGGCGTGCTGGGCCGCATCAGCGAGACCTCGCTGACCCAGGACGTGGCCTTTCGGATGAACGCGTCGGGCCTGCCCAACACCTTCGTGCCCGGTCGCAACCTGCTGTTCTTCACCTTCGCTGCGGCCGTGGCGTATCGCCGTGGCCTCAAGGTGCTGGTGGGCGGGATGTGCGAAACCGATTTTTCCGGCTATCCGGACTGCCGCGACGACACCCTCAAGGCCCTGCAGGTGGCGCTCAATCTCGGCATGGACAGCCGCTTCGCCATCGAAACACCGCTGATGTGGATCGACAAGGCCGCCACCTGGCAGATGGCGCGCGACCTCGGCGGGGCTGGGCTGGTCGATCTCATGATCGAGCACACGCACACCTGCTATCGCGGCGATCGCACGCAGCGCCATGCATGGGGCTACGGCTGCGGCGAATGCCCGGCCTGCGAGTTGCGTGCCCGGGGCTGGGCGCAGCATCAGGCGCAGGCCGGCGGCGGCGTTGCGCACGCGGCGGCTGCGTGATCCGCATCCGCTTGATCCGACCCGAGCCCGCGGGCCGACTCGCTGCGGGCCGCAGCCTGCGCGCTGCCTGAACAGCGCATGAGCGCCACGCTGCCCGACGGCTGGGAAGACGATCTCGCGCTGACGCAGCAGGCCGTCTGGCAGCTGCTTTGTGCCGCGGTCGACGCGCCGGACGACCCGCTGCGCACGCCAGTGCTCGGCACGGTCAGCCTGCTGGGTGCCGAGCCGGCGCCCTCGCTGCGCACGGTGGTGCTGCGCGCGGCCGATGCAGCCAGCGGCCGGCTGAGCTTTCATCCCGACGCGCGCAGCACCAAGGCGGCCGAGCTGGTGCGCAATCCGCAGGCGGCGTTGCTGTTCTATGCACCCGCGCTCAAGCTGCAGATCCGTGTGGAGGGCGCTGTCAGTCTGCACCTGGGCGACGCCACGGCCCGCGAGCAGTTCGACCGCATTGCCGCCGCCGCCCCCCACACCCTGCTGCCCTACCTGGGCGCTGCACCCGGCACGCCGCTGGAGGGCTTGCCGCCGGTGGTCACCCGGCGCAACTGGCGCGCGGCCGACCTGGCGCCTGCCTGGCCCTGCTTTGCCTGGGGGGTGCTGGTGCCACGCCGCATCGAGACCCTGGTGCTCGATCCGCGCGGCCACCGCCGGATACGCATCGATCGCGGCGGCACACAGTGGACGGCGCAGTGGATTGCGGCCTGAGCTTCATTCAAGCATGGCCGAATACGATCTAATTCTGATCTGGCATATCCGGATTCTCGCTTGTCTGACGGGATTTTCGGCTGAATTTGACTGAGAAGCTAAAGTGGCCGAAATTGATTTGACGGGGCGGAGCGATCGAACGCTGTGTCGTGCCGTGCGCCGGTCGGCGCGGCGCCTCGCCTGCATTCGGTAGCCGGCACGGCAATCCGGCTGGCGCGCCCGCTGTGCCTGCCTAGAATGCGGCGCTTGTCCCCCGCCACTGCGCCTGCGACGGCCCCGCGTGTCCGAAAGCTTCGATCCCAACGTCACCCGGCTGTTTCGCGCCTTTGATCTGCGCGCGCCTGCGCCTGAGCCGCAGCCGCCCGCACCGGTGCGGCGGGCCGAACATCCGGTGCTTGACCCGGCCTGGCTCAGTGCGCGCCCGCACCCACTGCCGGTGCCACGCGCCGTGCTGCTCACGGCGCAATGGGTTGGCACCTACTGCCCGCCGGATGCCAGCACCGCCCACTGCCTGCAGGCCGCGCTGGACGCGACCGCGCCGCGCCAAGACGAGCTGGGCCAGCTGCAGGCGCCCGTGGCGCCGCCGCGCATTCGCTATCGGCGCTTCGGTCGGCGCCCGCTCGCTTCGCTGGGCGGTCTGCTCGAAAGCGCGCTCAATTCCCCCGCATGCGCCCTGCTCACTGCGCCGCTGGTGTGCATGAGCCTGGCCGAGCAGCATCTGGGCGCGCCGCTGGGCACCGCGCCGAGTGAGGACACGCCGAGCCATGACCCGGCCGCGCAGCAGTGGCTGGACTATTGGTCACCGTTCAGCAGCCTGACGGCCGCCGGGCCGCGCGGTCAGGCGGCGCTCATCACGCGCGAGCAGCTGGCCATGGCGCAGAGTCAGTCTGCGCTGCTGGATCGCGCCGCGTTCACGCGCCATGTGGCGGCGCTGGTGGCGGTAGCCCGCCGCAGCACCGCCGTGGATGCCGATGCGCCGCAGCCCGCCTCGCTGATCGACCAGCCCCTGCCCCCGATGCCCGAGGTGCAGGTCCACGCCGAGGCCACCGGTCAGGCGCGCCATGCGGGCTTTGCGGCGCTGGCGCTGGCCATGCAGCGCATTGCCCAGCAGCAGGATGCCGTGGTCACGCTCGTGGGCACCTCGCTGGGCGGCACCGCAGCCAGCGAGCAGGGCATGGCCCTCGGACTGGGCGCGCCCAACCTCAAGCTCACGGCGCCGCAGCAGGCCCTGGCCGCCCTGTACACGCCGGTGCGCGTGAAGCTCATCGAGCAGGACGCCCAGGGGCAGACGATTGAACGCACGCGGGTCGAGGCCCTGCGCGAGGCCATCAGCCTGGCCCTGCAGTGGGCCGGATTGCCGCTGCCGGCTGGGCCGGATGCGCCCGCGAACGCCTCTGCGCAAGCATCCGAGCAGGCGGCCGAGGGCCCGGCCGGCGCTACACCAGCGCCTGCCTCGGCCGACCAGCCGCCGGCCATCGGCTGCATCTTCCATGACGCCGGCCATGGTGATGCCGAGCGGGCGGACGAACCCGGCGGCAGCGAGGCCCATGCCGCGCTGGCGCAGGCCGCCACCGAGCTGCATCTGCTGAGTGGCGATACCTTCTTTGCGCGCTGCCGCAATCTGGATGATTCGGTACCGTTGCCCGGTGCGGCGGCGCTGCCCCTGAACCTGGCCCTGGCGGCCACATGGGCACGGGAGCATGCACCGCAGGCCGCGCTGGTGGTGGGTTGCCGCGCGCCGGATGCCGTGTTCGCCCTGGTGGTGGCCGCCTGGTCCGACCCCGCAGGCAGCGCAGCCGAGCCCGCCGTGGGCGACTACGCGCCCTGGGAGCACCGGCCGGTGTCGATGGCGGCCTTCGAGGCAGGCTCAGGCGACTCGACAGGCGCCTGAGCGCCGTCGCACAGGCCGCCAGCCGGGGCCGCCCGGCCCCATTCAGTCCGATCAACCGCTCAATATTCACTCCGGATACTCACGCTCCACATGAAACGCGCCATCCGACTCGGCGACCCCCACAGCCACGGCGGCAGCGTCGTGCAGGTGGGCGCCATGCAGACCGACATCATGGGCAAGCCGCTGGCTCGCAAGGGTGACAAGTGCGCCTGCCCCCTGCCGGGCCACAGCGCCGGCTGCACCATCATCGAGGGCGATCCCGACTGGACCATCGACGGCGTCCCGGTGGCGCTCGAAGGCCACAAGACCAGCTGCGGCGCCACGTTGATCTCGACCTTGCCGAATCTGACGCGCTCGCCGCAGGGAGAGGCGGCCAAGGGTGCTGCAGCGACCACGTCTGCCACTGCCAAGGCTGCGGCTACAGGCGTTGGCCCCGTCGGGGCAGCCGGCGCGGCGGCTCTCAAAGTGGCGGTCAGCGCGTCCGGTGGTGCTGGCGACACAGTTGTGCTTGAGGAAGCGTTCGATGAGCAGCTTCAGTTTGTGAGTGCTGAAGGTGCTTACCTGGCGCACGTGAAGTACAGCCTGCGCCTCGCTGACGGCAGCAGGTCGGACGGCGTGACCGATGAGCAGGGCTGTACTGCGCGCGTCAAGACCGAGACCGCACAGGCCATCTCTGAGGTGACTTTGACGCCGCCGGATGATTTGCCGGCGCCATGCTGTGGCGCGCACGCGATTCAATTGCAGCCGGTATCCCTCGAGATCCGCGGCGTTGCAACCCATCCTGAGCAGGTCGGCGAATCGGTGCAGCAGCTGAGATTGCCGGAGGGGAAGTCGCGCGGACTGACAGACGGTGAACGTTCCCTCATCGATTGGCTGTACGGCAGCGCCTTGGACTATTCGAAGATCAGGATCAATCACGGTGAGTATCTTTGGTTCGGCCTGCAGCAAAACCAGACCGCGATGACACCGAACGGGCAGATGTATTTCCCCAGTGAAATCTACAGTGATGACTTTGCCCATGCACGAGACGGACTGAAGCATCTGTTCTTGCATGAGGTGGCGCATGTCTGGCAGCACCAGCTTGGATATCCAGTGAAAGCGCGTGGCGCGATTCGCTTTCGGCTTTCGTATGACTACGTGCTGAGCGAGTCCGCACGGCTCTCCAGCTACGACATGGAAGCCCAGGGGGAGATCCTGGCGGACTACATCTGGGTCCGAATGGGGTTCTCCAAATTTGCGATGCGCGAAGCCCATCGGCAGTACGCAAACCAAAGAGGTCTATATGAAAAGGTGCTCGCTGACTTCCTGCTGGACCCAGCTTCGAAAGCCAACTTACCGGGTCGCGCATAGCGCGGTGCTTGCAATCGCATTGATGCAGCTGGCGGGATGTGCAACTGCTACCTCTCGCGTGGGCAAGGCGAGAGTGATGGATGTCGGTGGCGTTCCGTGCTTTGCAATAGCAGACTCCGAGCACGCCCGAGTTGCTGTTGACGGCAAGTATCCGATCTGGCGGGTGGGCGTCTGGGATGAGAGTTCCGGCCGTGCATCCAGCGTCTGGGAATATGCGGTGGGCAGTTCAGCGCCCCCTGCGATGCTGGGAAAGCAGGACTGCATTCTGTACGGTCGTTCCGACGGGAACAGCTTGTCTGGCGTGGCGCCGATGCTCATGCTCAACCGGGTCTACACAATCGACGTCAACTCCAAGAATGCTTCTCCATACGATCCCACGTCGTTCTATTCGGGCGCATTCTGCGTCGTATCTGGGCGCGACGGCCAAAGAGCGGTGCGGGAACTGCCATCCAGACACAGCGCATGCAATTGATGGGGGTGTTGACGTGATCCAGCGTGCATTCATGCGCGGTCGCGCTGGCCGTGTCGGTTCTCGGCCGGCGCGCTCTGCCGCCGGCCTGGTGGCTGGCGTGCTTGCGGTGTCCTGCATGGGGCCCGGCGCCCTCGCGCAATCCCCCTCAAGCGCCCGCCCGCCGGCGTGGCGGTGGATCAGTCGGCCAGCCTTATGCCTACACGCTCGCCGAGGACAAACGCTTTGGCGACTACAACATGCAAGTACAAGCTGACTTGCTTGCGGATTACTGGGCGCTCAAGCATCAGCCCGCGCCGCCAGTGATGGCTCAGGGGCGGTACATCAATCGCGGAGATCTGTATGAAGTGGTGCTGTCCGTCTTTCTCAAGAACCCTGCCGACCGCGTCAACTTGCCGTCTGGCTAGCGCCGCCTTGCTGTCGCTCGCCATCGGGTGTGCTTCGGCCAACTCTCGGGTTGGCGAGGCTTCCGTCCATGACCGCGGCGGCGTGCCTTGTTTCAACCTGCCTTCGGGCGAGCTCGCTCGGGTGTCCACCGACGGCAGTTTGCCGATTGCCGCCCTCTTTGTTTCCGGGGTGTCCGACAAGGCGTCGCGCGAGGTGTGGGCCTTCGCGGCCTACCCGCCCTCGTCGCTTCCGCGCATTCCGTCGGGCGAGTGTGTGCGGTACGGCGTGCTTCCGGCCGGCATCCAGGCGGCAGCTGCACAGCCGCTCGTTCCAGGTCGTGTCTACAAGGTGTCCGTGCACGCTCCCTTGCGCAATGCCGGGGACTCGACGAGGTTCTTTGATCAGCGCTTCTGCGTACGGCAAGCGGCCGCAGATCAGCAGCCGACTGTCGTGGTCGTGCCATGGGACCGCGCTGCGAGCCGGTGGCGCGACGACGTATGCACCGGCGCACGCTGAGCGTGCATGCCCCTCAATCCGGATTTGTTGGACCACACCCTCATGGACTTGCACTTCATCATCCGCTGCGCTCATCGTGCGCAACCCCGCTCGTCGCCAACTGAGTGCAACACCCGTCGATGGATCGGCACGGCCCTTCTGGCGCTCTTGTGTGTCCCACTGGCCGCCTCGGCCCAGACCCCCCTCAAGCGCCCGCCCGCCGGCGTGGCGGTGGATCAGTCGGCCAGCCGCAGCCTGTTCGTGCGCCTGCCGCAGCCCTGCATATCTCTGGCCACGCCCGCGGCCACCATCGTCCTGCCGCGGCGCGAGCTGCAGGCCGAGGCGGATGCGCGGCCGAAGAAGATCGAGACGGTAGCCGGGCAGGAGGCGGCGCTGCTGGCCAACCGCGCCAAGGCGGTGCTCGATGCCGCCGGCGCCACGCCGGATGCGCTGGGCTGCGCGCCCCTGCCCGCCAACGCGAACGGCGACATGCGCACCACCTTCGGCGACTACCTCGAGCGCGGCCGGGCGGCGGTGGTGCCCGCCGGACAGAACGCGCCGCTGCGCGCCATCACGGTGCGCTACTACGGCGTGCAGCCCGGGCCGATGATGGGCCGCGGCGAGATCCAGTTCCTGCTCAAGCCGGGCGATGCACCCTTCTTCACGCTGACCTGGTGGGTGAGCTGAGGCCCGCGCGGGCCGTCGCCCGAGGGGTCTGATCGGTCAATGGATTCGAACGACAATCCTCTACGGGCACCAAGACCACTGCGCCACCAGCCAGTCTCGCTTGACTGGCGCGCGAGACCGGCCGTCTAGTGATGTTCGAGAATCTTGAATGAGTTCAGCCGCAGACGCGGGGCGCAAACTCGTTGCGGGGCAGTCCCCCCCGCAGGCGCGGCGCGTCATGACGCGCTACCCCAGCCCGCTGCGCGTGCACCGCACCCTATCCAGGCGTCAGCGGCCGGCCGGCGCCGGCCTGGGGTGATCTGCGCTGCGGTGTCCGGGGTGGTGTGCGCGCCGAGGTCGGGGCCGGGCCGCGGCGCAATTGGGCTGCGCCCCGTCAGCGCATTGCTCAGGCGGCACGCTTCCAGGCGGCTGCATGGTCGCGGGCGAACTGCGCCAGGCTGATCGGCTTGCGGCCAAGCAGCGCCTCCACATCCGGCGAGATGCCGGCGGCGTAGCCCGCGGCCACCACGCGGTTCAGTGAATCGAACAGGTCCACCATCCAGGCGGGCATGCCCATGCCGTTCATGGCGGCCACGGCATCTTCAAAGCGCACCGGCTGGTACGTGACCGGGTGGCCGGCGGCCGCGCCGATCACGTCCAGCGCCTGCTGCGTCGTCAGTGACTCGGCGCCGGTCAGGGTGTAGGCGCGGCCGGCGTGCGCGGCCGGATCGAGCAGGATCTTCGCGGCCACGGCGGCAATGTCCCGGGCGTCGATCAGGCTCTGCGCGGCATCGCCATGCGCGGCGTACACGGTGCCGGCCTGCACCTGGCCGGCGCTGAAGTTCACGAAGTTCTGCATAAAGCTGGCCGGGCGGATGAAGGTGGTCGGGATGCCGGTGGCCGCCAGCAGGGCATCGATCTCGCCTTGCAGGCGCGGCAGCGAGAAGGCGCTGGTCGGATCTGCGCCGGCGCCCGAGGAACGCACGATGTGCTTGACCCCGGCTGCAAGGGCCGCTGCGGCGGCGTTCCGGGCGAGCTGGCGCTTGTTTTCCACCAGCGGGAAAAGCAGGAACAGGGTGTCGATGCCGCGGAAGGCTTCAGTCAGGGCGGCCACGTCGTCGTAGCTCGCCACGCGCACGCCCGGGCGGGCCTCGCCACTGCTGCGCAGCACCTCGAAGTTGGCGCCGGCTTCGGTGAGAAGCTCGGTCAGTGTTGAACCAATGGTGCCGGATGCGCCGGTGACGAGGATGCGATTGCTCATGATGGATACCTTTCAGATCGGGATTTCGGAGGAGCGGCAGGGCCGATGGAGTGCACTGTAGGCAGTGCGATCTGAAAGAAAAAGCGCATCAATATTGAATGATTCACAAGATCAGCTTGTAAATTGAGGCCAAGCCCCTGGTTGCTTTGCGTGAGTCTGCCCATGTCCTTTCCCGCCGTGTCGCCCGCGTTTCTGCCCGCCCTGCCCGATCTGGACCAGCTGCGCGGCCTGCGCGCCTGTGTGGCGGCGGCGCAGAGCCTGTCGTTCACGCGGGCGGCGCTGGAGCTCGACGTCAGCCCGCAGGCCGTGTC
>DASSQC010000164.1:0-2531 GCA_035702705.1 Burkholderiaceae bacterium
CCAATCAGTCGACCCCGCGCGCCCGGTCCTCGGCGAACTTGCGCTTGAACTGCTCGAAGGTGCCGGCTTCCAGCGCCTCGCGCATCTCGCGCATCAGCGTCTGGTAGTAGTGCAGGTTGTGGATGGTGGCCAGGCGCGCGCCGAGGATCTCGTCCACCTTCTGCAGGTGGTGGATGTAGGCACGGCTGAAGTTGCTGCAGGCGTAGCAGGTACAGCTCTCGTCGATCGGACGCGGGTCGTTCTTGTGCTTGGCATTGCGCATCTTCAGGTCGCCATAGCGGGTGAAGAGCCAGCCGTTGCGCGCATTGCGGGTGGGCATGACGCAGTCGAACATGTCGATGCCGTTGCTCACGCCCTCCACCAGATCTTCCGGGGTGCCCACGCCCATGAGGTAATGCGGCTTCTCGGCCGGCAGCTTCGGGCCGATATGGGCCAGCACGCGCGAGAAGTCTTCCTTGGGTTCGCCCACGGACAGGCCGCCCACGGCGATGCCCGGCGTGTTGACCTGATTCAGACCGGCCAGGCTCTCATCGCGCAGGTCCTCGAACATGCCGCCCTGCACGATGGCAAAGAGCGCGTTGGGGTTGTTCAGGCGCTCGAACTCCGCCTTGCTGCGGTGCGCCCAGCGCATGGACAGCTGCATGGACTTGGCGGCTTCGTCCTTGGTGGTGGGCCGGCCATTGGTCTCGTAGGGCGTGCATTCGTCGAACTGCATGACCACATCGGAGTTCAGCGTGGTCTGGATCTGGATCGCCACCTCGGGCGAGAGAAAGAGCTTGTCGCCATTGATGGGCGAGGAGAACTTCACGCCTTCCTCGGTGATCTTGCGCAGGTCACCGAGCGAGAACACCTGGAAGCCGCCGGAGTCCGTGAGGATGGGCTTGTCCCAGCCGATGAACTTGTGCAGGCCGCCGAAGCTGCCGATGACCTCCAGCCCCGGCCGCAGCCAGAGGTGGAAGGTGTTGCCCAGGATGATCTGCGCACCGATCTGGTTGAGCTCCAGCGGGCTCATCGCCTTGACCGCGCCGTAGGTGCCCACCGGCATGAAGACCGGGGTCTCGATCACGCCGTGGTTCAGCGTCAGTCGTCCGCGGCGGGCATGGCCGGCGCGGTGGGTGACTTCAAATTTCAGAGTCATTGAGCTTCTTTTCGAGGAACATGGCGTCGCCGTAGCTGAAGAAGCGGTAGCGCTGCGCCACCGCGTGGGCGTAGGCGGTGCGCACACGTTGCATGCCGGCAAAGGCGGAGATGAGCATCATCAGCGTGCTCTTGGGCAGGTGGAAGTTGGTGATGAGTGCGTCCACCGCGTTGAACTTGAAGCCGGGGGTGATGAAGATGCTGGTGTCTCCCGTGGCAGCGCGCAGGCTGCCGCCCGAGCCCGACAATGCGGCGGCGGATTCCAGCGATCGCATGGAGGTCGTACCGACCGCCACACAGCGGCCGCCGCGCGCCTTGGCCTCAAGAATGGCGTCCACCGCGTTCTGCGGCACGCTGAACCACTCGCTGTGCATCTTGTGCTCGGCAATGTTCGTCACGCGCACCGGCGCGAAGGTGCCGGCGCCCACATGCAGCGTCACCTTGACGAGCTTGACGCCCTTGGCCTGGATGGCGGCGAGCAGGGCGTCATCAAAGTGCAGGCCGGCCGTGGGTGCAGCCACGGCGCCGGGCTTGCTCGCATCGGCATACACGGTCTGGTAGCGGCGCTCGTCGTCCGCATCGGCCTCGTGGCTGATGTAGGGCGGCAGCGGCACCGAGCCGTGCGCATCGAGCAGAGGCAGGATCTCGCTGCCGAAGCGCAGGTGGTACTGGTCGCCGTGGCCGGGGTCGCGCCCGAGCACTTCCACCGCATGGCCCGCCACATCGATGAAGCTGCCGGGCTGGGGTGACTTGCTCGCGCGCACCATGGCATAGGCATGATTCGCGTCGATCAGACGGTCGAGCAGGATTTCCACCGCGCCGCCCGTGGCCTTCTTGCCGAACAGGCGCGCCTTGATCACCCGCGTGTCGTTCACCACCAGGCAGTCGTTGGGTGCCAGCAGGTCCAGTACCGCCGGGAACATCAGATCGTGCAGTGCGTTCGGCTGCACATGCAGCAGGCGGCTGGCGCGCCGCTCCGTGGCCGGGTGCTGCGCGATCAGTTCTTCGGGGAGGTGGTAATCGAAGTCGTCCAGCGTGAGCGAGCGCTGGGTAGGTGGGTGCGTCATGAACAAAATGTTAGCCGTGCCATAATTCGCGCCCTCCCAAGCAGTACCCCAGCCGGGGTGGCGGAACGGTAGACGCAGCGGATTCAAAATCCGCCGATGGCAACATCGTGAGGGTTCGATTCCCTCTCCCGGCACCAGTATCAGGGCCTCGCAGCGCGAGGCCCTTTGTCTTTGTGCCGGGAAGCGAGGCGCCTGCGCGCCTCGCGAGGTGGATGAGCCTGGACAGCCAATCGTCCCTGCGGACGGTTGGCAGCCTGGCGAATCGGAGCGGCGTACTCGCCGCGAGGTGGATGAGCCTGGACATCGACAGGCGGCACTTGCAAGCGC
>DASSQC010000165.1:0-6024 GCA_035702705.1 Burkholderiaceae bacterium
TAAATGACCCGCCGGTTATTTTCTGCGGCGCAACACGTCGCAGTCCGGGCCGGCGGTGCCCTGTATCGCTGAATCAGGGGGGTTCAGGCGGATTTCGCCTGGTTTTGGCACCGATGGGTGGGCGTTGCGCAAACTTCACGATGGATGTCGACAAACGCTTTGAACGTCCGTGCTGTGGTGTGGCCGGTACGGCGCGGCGCGTCCGGCCGGACGCCGCCGAGCGCACTGTCACCCAGGTGGAGCCGGGTGGAGCCATGCCACGCGGCAGGGGCGATGCGGCGTCCATTGCGGGGCTGTGTCTGGTCTGCAGCGCCGGCAGGCGGCGCGCCCATTGTTGTCATCAGGCCGGCGGCCGAGGCGATCTCGCTTGTCTGGCGGGCGTTTTCAGGCATTTTGCCGCGGAGAGGCTTGCCAAGACTCATTCGAGGTGGGCGGAAGTCCGTTTCATGCGCTTTTCCAGGCCAAAGTGACTGGAAAAGCGCTCTGGAAGCGCGAGAAGCCGGTGCGGCAATGCGCACGCTCGGCGCGCCTGCGCCGCCGGTCCGATCTCAGGCCGACACCACGATGTCCCAGCGTGCCCGAACCTCGGCCGGGGTGGTCTGCACGGTGGCGATCAGCAGGTCGCGCAGGGCGGCGGGCGCACTGCGGATGACGAAGTCGCCCGACAGGTCGTCACCGCGCAGATAGAGCTGCGTGGTCAGCAGATCGCGGCGGGCGCCGCGCTCGGTCAGCGCCACCTTCACATGCACGTGCGGCACCCGGCCCGCGTACGGAACCGGGCGCAGCGTGCGGAAGGCGTAGCGGCCCTGCGCGTCGGTCAGGGTCCGGCCAAAGCCCTGGAAGCCGGGATCGCCCTGGCGCAGGCTCTGGGCGGAATAGAGATAGGTGCCGTCGGCATCGCACTGCCAGATTTCCACCAGCGCGCCCGCCACCGGGGTGCCATCCACGCGCAGCACCTGGCCTGACAACGCCATGGGCGTGCCGCGCGCGGCACTGCGACTGCCGGCCACCTGCAGCAGGTCGGCATCCAGATCGCTGCGCTGGGCGAAGAAGCTTTGCTGCGGATAGAAGGGGCCTTCGGTCTGGCGCGGCGTGAGCGGCCGCGTCGGCCCGCCGCTGGCGCGACCGAGCGCGGGCAGCGCCATCAGGGGCAGGCTGGTTGCGGCAAGCAACAGACGGCGCCGGCCACCGGAGTCGGCGCCTGGGGTCGCGGCCGGATCCGCCAGCGCAGCGGTTTCGGCGGGCGAGCCAGGCATCGACGAGTCGCGAGCGGGGGAGGGCATGCGAAGGCGGGTTGTGCGGTTCATGAGCGCTTGGAACGCCATGCTGCGCCAATGTTCGCCGCGCATCCTCGGCAATTACCCGCAGGGGGCCTCGTGCGGGCCGCCCCGGGCCGGGTCAGACCAGACGCCAGACCGCGCTGAGCATCGCCAGGGCGGCAATGCCGGCGGTCTCGGTGCGCAACACGCGCGCGCCGAGCCCCAGCCGGGCAAAGCCGTGATGGTCGAGCAGCGCCAACTCCTCGGCGCTGAAGTCGCCCTCGGGGCCGATGACGATGATCGTGGCCGTGCCTGCAGCCGGCACGGGCAGCTCATGCGGTGCGCGCTGCGTGCCGATGGCCAGTGCCAGGCGGTTCATGGCGCCATCGTGCGCGCGACGGGCCACGGCGGCCAGCGGCGCAATCGGCTGCACCACCGGCACGCGGTTCATGCCGCACTGCTCGCAGGCGGCGCGGGCCACGCCCTGCCAATGGGCCAGGCGCTTCTCGGCGCGGGCGTCATCGAGCCTGATGGTGCTGCGTGCGGCGGCAAAGGGCGCGATCTCGGCCACGCCCAGCTCGGTGGCTTTCTGGATCACCCAGTCCATCTTGTCTGCCGAGAGCAGCGCCTGCGCCAGGATGAAGCGGTGCGCCGGCGTGCGGTCGTCGGCCAGAAAGCTCTGGGTGCTGGCCGAGACCTTGCGGCCGGAGAAGGACAGGGTGGCGGTGTATTCGCCGCCGGTGCCATTGAAGAGCACGACCGGGTCGCCCTCGCGCAGGCGCAGGGCCTGCACGTGGCGCGCGCTGTCGTCCGGAAGCTGCAGGGTCTGGCCGACCGCCAGCGGCGCGTCGATGAACAGCCGGGGCATGACCGGCGGTCAGTACGTCATCGACGCGGCATTGAGGATGCCCGCGGCCAGGGCGCACACGCCCAGATAGATGCCGGCGGCGGCGCGGCCCGCCGGAATGTCATGGATCAGGTTGGGCAGCATCAGGCGCACGAGGAAGTACACGAGCACCTGGACCACGAAGGCCACCCCGCCCCAGATCAGCATGTCCATCCAGTTCACGCTGTGCGCAATGGCCGAGGCCAGGGGCAGCACATAGCCCAGGGTGGCGCCCGACAGGCTGGCCGCAGCAGCGGGGTTGCCCTCGCGGATGAGCTTGAGTTCGGGGTAGGGCGTGATCTGCATGTAGACGATGACGAACGTGATCGTCAGCGCCAGGGCCAGGCCCAGGTGGATCAGGAAGGACGGCAGGCCTTGCAGGGAGGTCAGCAGCATGGGGGCTCCGTTTCGGTTGCGGCGATTCTGGCAGTGTGGGGCCAAAGAGTAAAATCCCGCGTTTTCGACAATCGCCCCAGAACCCAAGCGCGGTACTGCGGAACCCGGACGGCGCGGCATCCAGCGCCAGCGGTGTTCCGGGGTTCGGGCACCCGGAGTCTTCCCATTCCCAGGCGCGTTGCCCTGCGCCCCGAGGCTGTCGGCACGAGCGCCGGCCCGGGGATCCGCCAGCCCTTGTTCGGCGGCCGGCGGGTTCGGCATCGCTTCTGCGGGCCGGACTGCGGGTGCCAGCGCCGCTCACCCGAGGCCCCCCTCATGTCCGCCATGTCTGCCGCTGCCCTGAATACCCCGTCCTTCTCCAAGATGGCCAACGCCATCCGCGCACTGGCCATGGATGCCGTGCAGAAGGCCAACTCCGGCCACCCGGGCGCGCCCATGGGCATGGCAGACATTGCCGTGGCCCTGTTTGCGCCGCAGTTCGGCCACATCAAGGTCAATCCGGCGGACCCGTCCTGGGCCGACCGCGACCGCTTCGTGCTGTCCAACGGCCACGGCAGCATGCTCCAGTACGCCCTGCTGCACCTGACGGGCTTCGATCTGCCGATGTCGGAGATCGAAAATTTCCGCCAGCTGCACAGCAAGACTGCCGGCCACCCGGAGGTGCACATCACCCCGGGCGTGGAGACCACCACCGGCCCGCTGGGTCAGGGTCTGGCCAATGGCGTGGGCATGGCCCTGGCCGAGAAGCTGCTGGCGGCCGAGTTCAACGTCGAGGGCCACCACATCGTCGACCACCTGACCTGGGTGTTCGCCGGCGACGGCTGCCTGATGGAGGGCATCAGCCAGGAGGCGATCTCGCTCGCTGGGCATCTCAAGCTTGGAAAGCTGATCGTGCTGTTCGACGACAACCTGGTCTCGATCGATGGCCCGACCAGCCTTTCGGTCTCGGACAACCAAATCGAACACTTCAGGGCGTCGCACTGGCACACCGCGAAGGTCGACGGGCATGATCCAGAGGCAGTGGTGCTTGCCATCGAGAATGCGCGGTCGGTCACCGACAAGCCGTCGCTGGTCGCCTGCCGCACCATCATCGGCTATGGCGCGCCGAGCAAAGCGGGGACAGCGGCCACACATGGCGCGCCTCTGGGCGAGGAAGAGGTCAAAGGCACGCGCGAGAAGCTCGGCTGGCGCCACCATCCTTTCGATCTGCCGAAGCCCGTCCTCGCTGCCTGGCGTGCGGCGGGCACACGGAACCGCGCCGCCTATGATGCCTGGGCGCAAGCGTCAAAGCGCCTCGATGCCAGCGCGCGCGCAGCGCTCACCGACCCGATCGACGCTAACGTCGGAAAGGCGATCAAGGCCACTGTTGCCGCCGCCAAGTTCGACTTCGCCCGCGAAGGCGCGAAGCTCGCGACGCGCCAGTCCTCGCAGAAGGTGCTGGAGAAGCTGGTGGCGATCATTCCTGGGCTGATCGGCGGCTCCGCCGATCTCACGGGCTCAAACGGCACGCTCACCAAACTGCACAGCATCGTCAAGCCGGGCGACTTCTCCGGCAACTACATCCATTACGGCGTGCGGGAGCATGAGATGGCGGCGGCCATGAACGGGCTCTCGCTGCACGGCGGCACGGTGCCTTACGGCGGCAGCTTCCTCGTCTTCACCGATTATTGCCGGCCTTCGATCCGCCTATCCGCGCTGATGCAGCAGCGGGTGATCTACGTCATGACGCACGACTCGATCGGGCTTGGCGAGGACGGCCCGACCCATCAGCCCATCGAGCATTTGGCTTCACTGCGCGCCATGCCGAACCTTAATGTGATGCGCCCGGCGGACTCGGTGGAGTGCGCCGAATGCTGGGAGCTCGCTCTTCTCTCCAAGAGCACGCCGACCATTCTCGCGCTCACCCGCCAAGGTGTACCGCTGCTCCGCAAGGCCCACACCGACGAGAATCTCTCGGCCAAAGGCGCCTATGTGCTGATCGAGCCGAAGGGTAGGCGCGATGTGACGCTGATCGGCACCGGCTCGGAAGTTGCTCTTGCGGTCGAAGCCGCCAAAACGCTCGAAGGGGAGGGGATCAAGGCTGCGGTCGTGTCGATGCCTTGCTGGGAGCTGTTCGACGCCCAAGATGGGGAGTATCGCAACGCGGTTCTGGGCTCAGCGCCGCGGGTCGGCGTCGAAGCTGCAGCCGAGTTCGGCTGGTCGAAATGGCTCGGGCCTCACGGCACCTTCATTGGCATGCACGGATTCGGTGCTTCTGCGCCTGCGCAAGACCTATATAAGCATTTCGGCATTACGGCTGAGGCCGTTGCTGCCGCCGCACGCAGTTTGATTGAAAGTTCGAGGAGTAAGGGAGGACATGGCTAATAAGCGCGTCGCCATTAATGGATTTGGCCGGATCGGCAGGCTCACCTTCAGAGCCTTCCTCGAGTCCGGCCGCAAGGACCTCGACTTCGTTGCGATCAACGATCTCGGCTCGGCGGAGATGAACGCCCATCTCCTCGAATTCGACAGTGTGCATGGTCGCTTCCGCGGGAGGATCAACGTCGCCGACGGGCATCTCAAGACCGATGGCCAGGATGTCGCGGTGCTGTCCGAAGCCACCCCCGAGAAACTTCCCTGGCGCGATCTTGGCATCGACATCGTGATGGAATGCACCGGCCGGTTCACCGACCGTGACGGCGCTGCCAGGCACCTGACCGCGGGCGCCAAGCGGGTGCTGGTCTCGGCGCCGTGCTCGGGGGCCGATCTAACCGTGGTGTTCGGCGTCAACGACGACAAGCTCACCCAGGAGCATCACGTCGTGTCGAACGCCTCTTGTACCACGAATTGCCTCGTCCCCGTCGCCAAGGTGTTGAACGACGCGGTCGGTATCAAGCACGGCTACATGACCACGATCCACGCCTATACCGGCGATCAGCGTACCGTGGATACACTGCACAAGGACCCGTACCGGGCCCGCGCGAGTGCGATGAATCTGATCCCCACCTCGACCGGCGCGGCGAAGGCCGTCGGCCTCGTTCTGCCTGAACTCAAGGGCAAGCTCGACGGCGCCTCGATCCGCGTGCCAGTGCCGAATGTGAGCCTCGTCGATCTGACCTTCCAGTCGTCGAAACCCACGACGGCCGAGGAGATCAACAAGGCGGTGATCGAAGCTGCCAACGGTCCGCTCAAAGGCATCCTCGGCGTCAACGATAAGCCGCTCGTGTCGTCCGACTTCAACCATGACCCAAGGAGCTCGATCTTCGATCTCAAGGGCACGCATGTGGTCGACGGCACGTTCTGCCGGGTCGTCGCCTGGTACGACAATGAATGGGGCTTCTCCAATCGCATGAACGACACGGCCGCGGCCATGGGCCGGCTAATATGAACGAACAGAGTGCGGCGCGGAAGGAGGCCAACGTTGGCGGGCGCAGTCTCGATCTCTCCCAAGTAAGGTCGATTGACGGGGTCGATGTTAAGGGCAAGCGCGTGCTGGTGCGCGTC
>DASSQC010000166.1:0-4877 GCA_035702705.1 Burkholderiaceae bacterium
AACACCCTGTTCGGCTACGGCGTGTGGAACTGGCTGCTCACGCAGTATCCGGCCGCGGAGGTCACGCCGGTGGCCCTGCTTGTGCCGGTGTTCGGGCTGTCGAGCTCGGCGCTGGCGCTGGGTGAGCCGCTGCAGTGGTGGAAGCTTGCCGCCGCGCTGCTCGTGATCGGCGGGCTGGCGCTCAATGTGCTGGCTGGGCGGTTGCGTCCGGGCAAGGGGGCGGCATGAACCTCGGCGGGCGTCTGGTCTTTCATGTGGGTGGGCGGGCCGTGGGCAGCCTCGCGCCGGCGCTGCATGCGCGAATGGCCGCAGCGTTTCCGAGCTGGCTGCGCGGCCACACGCTGCATGCCCCGGCCGAGGACGCCGCCCTGGCCGAGCTGGCCCTGGCCCTGCGCGACTGGGGGGTGACCGGCCGCTGGCGCAACGAGCTGCTGCCCGTGCTCGACCCCGCCGATGCGCCCGGCACGCAGCGCCTGGCCCGCATCGAGCGGGCCTGCATGCGGCCGCTGGGCCTGCTGACCCAGGCCGTGCATCTGAACGGGTGGGCGCCGGACGGGCGCGTCTGGCTGCAGCAGCGCGCGCTCGACAAGGCGACCGACCCCGGCCTGTGGGACACGCTTGCCGGCGGTCTGGTGAGCGCGCGCGAGCCGGACCTGTCCACGGCTCTGGCACGCGAGATCCACGAAGAGGCAGGCTTGCAGCTTGCGGACTTGCATGGGCTGCGTGCCACGGGCCATGTGCGCCAGTCGCGCCCCATCGATCCCACCGCGCTGGGCGAGGGTTGGCTGATCGAAGACCTGCTGGCCTGGGATGCAGTGATCCCCGAAACCCTGGCGCCGGTCAATCTGGATGGCGAGGTGGCGCAGTTTGCCTGCCTGCCCTGGGCCGAGGTGCTGGCCCTGCAGGCGGCCGGGCAGATCACGGTGGAAGCTGCCTGGGTGCTGGCGTGCAGCGCCCGGCAGCGCGGCTTGCCCTGGGTGGCGCAGGCCGAGACCGGGGTGGGCGCGACGGGCGGCACCGCGGACGGCGTGGTCTAGCGGCGTGGCGGACGGCCCGCCGAGGCCGGTCAGCGGCGGGTGGGGTGCGCAGCGCGTGGCCCGGCCCCGAGGGCGCGCGGCGGCGTGATCAGACTGTGCGCATGCGCCCTGCGCAATCCATCGTTTTCGGACTTATTTTTTGGCTCTGAATAAATACCGGTTTCCGCGCATCAGTCAAGCGATAAGCGGCATATGGTCGTCTAGAAATAGACGGTTATCGGCCAGAAATCATGTGCGGCGGGCCGTCGCCTGTTCAGCCCAGCTCGCGCAGCGGATGCATCCGTGCCGGCCAGCAGGGTTCGAAGAAGCGCTCGACCATCGCGTCTGTCACGGCCTCGATGATCGGCGGGTTCCAGGCCGGGCGGTTGTCCTTGTCGATGACCAGCGCCCGCACGCCTTCCACCACCTCGCCGTGCTCGAAGGTGCGGCGCACGAGGTTGCGCTCCATGCGCAGCGCCTCGGCGAGCGTCATGGTCCGCGCGCGGCGCATGGCAGTCAGGCTCACCTGCATCAAGAGCGGGCTGCGCTTGAGCATCGTGGCGCGGGTCTTCTGCGCGAACTCCATGAATTCGGGCCGCGTTTCGGTATCGAGTTTTTCCAGGATGTCGGCAATCGAGTTCGAGGCAAACACCTCGTCGATGTAGGGTCGCAGCGTCATGAACTGCCCCGGCGTGGGGCGCATCGTGAACTCGCGGGCGCAGTACTGGCGCGCCTTCTGAGCCATGTCTGCCCGGGAAGGCGCATGCAGACTGCGAATCGCCTTCAGGAAGCGGGGCCGTTCGGCCAGGGGCACGAACACATCGGCCATGCCGCAGTGCAGGGCGTCGGCCGCGCCGATCACCTCGCCGGTCACGCCCAGGTAGGTGCCCAGTTCGCCGGGCGCATGGGCCAGGAACCAGGTGCCGCCCACGTCCGGGAACAGGCCGATGTTGACCTCGGGCATGGCGATCTTGCTGTTCTCGCTGACCACGCGCAGCCAGCCGGTCTCGGCAATGCCCATGCCGCCGCCCATGGTCACCCCCACCATCATGGCCACGTAGGGCTTGGGGTAGTGGGCAATCAGGTGGTTGAGCGCGTATTCCTCGGTGAAGAAGTCCTCCAGCAGCGGACTGGTGCCGCGCGGCGTGCTGTGCGCCGCTTCATGAAAGAAGCGGATGTCGCCGCCGGCGCACAGGCCCTTGTCGCTGGAGGTGTCGAGCACGACCACCTGCACGGCGGGATCGGCCGCCCAGGCGTCCAGCGTTTCGCGCAGGGTGCGGATCATGGGCAGCGACAGCGCATTGAGTGCGCCGGGCCGGTTCAGGGTGATGAAGCCGACGGCGTCTTCGATGCGGGTGAGGATGTGCGGTTCTTGGGCGGTCATGGGAGCGGGGGTTCAGGTGCTGCTGCGCCAGGTGGCCAGCGCGGCGCGCGCGGGCTCGGAGAGCTGCTCGGCCGGCAGGCTGGCCTGCCTGCGCCAGATCAGCAGCGCATAGGGTTTGGCCAGGGCCGCCACTTCCGGGGCGAGCGTCATGGATTCACCCTGCGCCGGGCGGCGGTTGCGCCACCAGTTGATGGCGGCTTCGAGGTCTTGCAGGCTGACGTCCATGGCATGGGGCGGTGCGCGAGCCGTGATTTTGGCTCAGCGGCTCAGCGCGCGCAGGCACAGGCGCGGGCGCAGGCGGCCAGGTAGGCCATGCGCGTCTCGTGCGTCTGGGCGTGGGCCAGCGGTCGCGCGGCGCTGCGCGCCAGAAAGCCCTGCGCCGCAAAGCCGGCCGCCACATCGGTCAGCACGCTGCCCTGCGCGTCGGGCTGGCCGAGCAGCGCGCCGTGCCAGTCGCAGTCCAGCTCGGCGCACAGGGCCTGCCATTGCGCGGGTGCGCTGCGCACGGCGGCATCCAGCACCTCGGCCTCGGCCACGCCGGCCGGCGCGAGTGTGGCAATCAGGGCGAAGCGCTTGCCGCGCATCCAGTCGCGGTAGTCCAGCAGGTGCAGGTGCTGCCAGGCATGCAGGTGGGCGAGCAGGCGCGCGTGCTGTGCCAGTGCCTCGGCCTGGGCGGGCAGCAGCACGGCCACATCGGTGGCCAGCAGCAGGGCCTCGATCAGGGTCTTGGCGGCGCCGGTCGGCACCGCCGCGGGGGCCTCGGGTACAGGCCCAGCCCGCTCCGGCGAAGGGTCGAGCGCCTGGGGCGATTGCGCGCGCAGCTCAGGCAGGGGATCGAGCGTCAGCCAGGTCTGGGCCCAGTCGGCCGGCAGGCCGCCGGCCGCCAGCAGGGCCAGCAGTTGCGCGGGCTGATCCATCGGCTCGGGGCCGCTGGCGGGCTGCAGAAAGAGGATGTGACGCACGGTGTGAGGCAGGTGCAGTGAAGGAGGTGATTGGCGCGGGCTGTGGTGCAGCGGGGACAGGGTGTTGCCGATCCGGCAATTGACGCAATTTTCAGGTCTGTTCCGGGTTCAAGCAGGGTGCGGGCTGCCGACATAATCGGAGTCCCGCGTCGGTTGCGCTGAAAGCACGCATTGTCGGCGCGAGCATCCGCCGCATTCCCCGCGCCATCCGGCGCAGCCGCCCAGCATGGCACAGGGCGGCACAGCACGAGGCCTGTTCCATGAATCGTCGCACGCTCTCATCGCCCACGGTCCGCAGCACGGGCAGCCGCCTGCTGCTTGGCCTGGCTGCCGCGCTGTCTGCGCTGATGCTGACGGCCTGTGGCGGAGGCGGCGGCGGCAGCGCACCGCCGGCGCCCGCAGTGCAGCAGCCCACGCCCGCGGTCAGCGGCATTGCGCCCACGACGGTCGTCGCCGGCAGTGACGTCACCCTCACCGGGACCAACCTCGACCAGCTGCGCAGCGCCACCCTGAACGGCGTGGCGCTCACGCTGCGCAGCCAGAGCGCCACCAGCGCCGTGCTGACCATCCCGGCCAATGCCACCTCGGGCTTCATCACGATCACCGACAGCAACCGCAGCTCGGCCGTGCTGTCGCAGCAGCTCAACGTGCTGGTGCGCATTGCCGTCACCGGCTTCACGCCCGCGCGCGCCCTGGCCGGCGGCAGCGTGACGATCAATGGCAGCGGCTTCGCCCGCGTGCGCGAGGTGCGCTTCACCGGTGCCGCGGCCGCAGCCCCCATCACCACGCGCAGCGACACCCAGCTCGTGGTCACGGTGCCGGCCGATGCCGCCACCGGCCTGATCACCCTGGTGGGCGAGACCGCCAATGACCCGAACCCGACCGCGAGCAACTTCGAGCTCGTGCCGCCGGTGCTGGTCAATGCCAGCGCGGTGTACGCCCCGACCGCGGGCGCCAGCTTCAGCATCACCGGCACGGGCCTGTCGGAAGTCACCGGCGCCAGCATTGCCGGCGTGCCGGCCACCATCACCAACGCCTCGGCCACGAGCATCACGCTGCAGCCGGGCGCCGGCGCACCCTGCGGTGCCATCGTGCTCGTCGCGCGCCTGCAGCCCACGGTCGTGGGCGGTACCCTGGCCACGGCCAACCAGTGCGATGCCAACGTGCGACTGGCCGAGATCGATGTGGCGCAGGTCTATTCGCAGACGCCCGGTGATCCCTATCAGCGTCTGGTGCCCGGCAAGGAAACCTGGATCCGGGCCTTCGTGGTCTCCACCGCAGCCAACCGTGCGGCGCCCACCGTGCGCGTGACCGGCCTGCAGGGCACCACCGCATTGGGCACCGTGAACCTCACCGGCCCGGCCACGCTGCCGCAGGTGGCTGCTGGCGCCGCCATCCCGAGCACGGTGCAGTACGACCTGGCCCAGACCTTTGCCGCCGAGCTGCCGGCCGCGTGGATTGCCCCCAACCTCACGCTGCGCGTCGAGGTCGACCCGGAGCGCCGCAACAACGCCT
>DASSQC010000167.1:0-2130 GCA_035702705.1 Burkholderiaceae bacterium
CGCCTGGTGCGTGCCGGATTAAGGTGCAATTTCGGCCGCCACAATGGGCGGCAAATGCGAGCCTGAAGCGCTCAAGCGGCGATCACGCCACCGCCCAGGCACACCTCACCGGCGTAGACCACGGCGCTCTGGCCGGGCGTCACGGCCCATTGCGGCTCATCGAATGCGAGGGTGAAGCCGCGCGCGTCATCCGCCGTCAGATGGCAGGCCGCATCCTGCTGGCGATAGCGGGTCTTGGCCGCAAGGGGCGCGTCAACCTCGGGCGCTGCGCCAGCAATCCAGTGCGGCTGCTCCGTGGCCACGGTGAGCTGCTTGAGCCAGGGGTGGTCGTGGCCCTGCACCACGTAAAGCGTGTTGGCCGCCATGTCCTTGCGGGCGACGAACCAGGGCTCGCCATTGCCCGTCTTCTGCCCGCCGATGCCGATGCCCTTGCGCTGGCCCAGGGTGTAGAAGGCCAGACCGACGTGCTCGCCGATCTGTTTGCCCTCGTCCGTGAGGATGGGGCCGGGCCGGGTGGGCAGATAGCGGTTCAGGAACTCCCGAAACGGCCGCTCGCCAATGAAGCAGATGCCCGTGCTGTCCTTCTTGGCGGCGTTGTGCAGACCGATCTGCGCAGCAATCTCCCGCACCCGGGTCTTTTCGATGTCATAGAGCGGGAAGATCGCCTTGGAGAGTTGCTCCTGCGTGAGCCGGTGCAGGAAGTAGCTCTGGTCCTTGGCCGGGTCCTTGCCCTTGAGCAGCTCGAAGCGCTCACCCACCTGGCGCACGCCGGCATAGTGGCCGGTGGCAATGTGGTCCGCGCCCATCTTCATGGCGTGGTCCAGAAAGGCCTTGAACTTGATCTCGGTGTTGCACAGGATGTCGGGGTTGGGCGTGCGGCCGGCCTCGTACTCCTGCAGGAAGTAGCTGAACACCCGCTCCTTGTATTCGGCGGCAAAGTTCACGGCGTCAATGTCGATGCCGATGCGATCGGCCACGCTCACGGCGTCCAGCCAGTCCTGCCGGGTGGAGCAGTACTCGCTGTCGTCATCGTCCTCCCAGTTCTTCATGAACAGGCCAATGACCTCATAGCCCTGTTCCTTGAGCAGCCAGGCCGACACCGACGAGTCCACCCCGCCGCTCAGGCCCACCACCACGCGGGGCTTGCTCATGCTGCGCTCTCCAGCACCGAGGGATGGGTGTAGATGGTGTCCAGCGGCAGGCGCCGGCCGGCGAGGTAGTCGTCGATGCAGCGCATGACCAGGGGGCTGCGGTGCAGGTCATTCATCATGCGCAGGTCGTCGGCGCTCATGAAGGCCACGCGGCGGATCTCGGGCGAGAGCTCCGCGCCCGCCACCACCTCGCCGAGCTCGCCCACAAAGGCAAAGCGCACGTAAGTCACGTCCTCGCCGGTTTTGGCGGAGGTATAGCGGCTCATGTAGGCGCCCAGGAAGCCCGTGGGCTCGAAGCGGTGGCCGGTTTCCTCCAGCGTTTCGCGCTTGACCGCATCGATCAGGCTTTCGCCCTGCTCCCAATGCCCGGCGGGTTGATTCAGGCGAACGCCGTCTGCCGTGTCTTCCTCGACGATGAGAAAGCGGCCATCACGCTCGACGATTGCGGCGACCGTCACGCTGGGTTTAGAGGAAGCACTCATGGCTTGATGCGCAGCTGGCATGGGGGAATGCAGCAGTCGCGCCAGACTTTTCGGTTAATTTCGGATTTTAGTTGGGGCTCGCAGCTCCGGCCCGGCCGGTTTGGTCGGGGTGCCGGCTGCAGACAAACACGTTCCAGGTGCATACCCAAAAGCGCCCCGCTGGAGGATCGCTCAGATGAAATTCGGCATTCCGCGCGAGACACGCGCCGGCGAGACCCGCGTGGCCGCCACGCCCGAGACCGTCAAGAAGTTGGCCGCCAAGCACGAGGTGTGCGTGGAAGCTGGGGCCGGCACAGCCAGTTTCAACACCGATGAGGCTTACGCCGCCGCAGGCGCCCGCATCGTGAACCGCGCCGAAGCCCTGGCGCAGGACGTGGTGCTCAAGGTCTGGGCGCCGGACGCCGACGAGCTGGGCCAGATGAAGGCCGGTGCCGTGCTGATCGGCATGCTCGAGCCCTTCAACACCGATGGCCTGCAGAAGCTGGCCCAGGCCAAGC
>DASSQC010000168.1:0-3290 GCA_035702705.1 Burkholderiaceae bacterium
CTAGGTGCGCCGCTCCAGCGGCCGCGCCACGCTGCCGGACCGCCGCCACCGCCCCGGAAACGACGAACCCCGCCGCAGCGGGGTTCGTGACGGACCGGCGGCGTGGCGCGCCTACTCGACCGCCTTGACCATGTCTTCCACGACCTTCTTGGCGTCGCCGAAGACCATCATGGTCTTGTCCATGTAGAACAGCTCGTTGTCCAGGCCGGCATAGCCCGAGGCCATGGAGCGCTTGTTGACGATCACGTTCTTGGCCTTGTAGGCCTCCAGGATCGGCATGCCGTAGATCGGGCTGCCCTTCACGTGGGCCGCCGGGTTCACCACGTCGTTGGCACCCAGCACCATCACCACATCGGTCTGGCCGAACTCGCTGTTGATGTCTTCCATCTCGAAGACCTGGTCGTAGGGCACCTCGGCCTCGGCCAGCAGCACGTTCATGTGGCCCGGCATGCGCCCGGCCACGGGGTGGATGGCGTACTTGACTGTGATGCCGCGCTCCTTGAGCTTGGCGGCCAGTTCCTTGACGGCATGCTGGGCGCGGGCCACCGCCAGGCCGTAGCCCGGCACGATGGTGACGGTCTCGGCGTTGGTCAGGAGGAAGGCGGCGTCATCGGCGCTGCCGCTCTTCACGTTGCGCTGCTGCTGTGCGCCGCCCGTGGCGGCCGCCGTGTCACCACCGAAGCCGCCCAGGATCACGTTGAAGAAGGAGCGGTTCATCGCCTTGCACATGATGTACGACAGGATCGCGCCGCTCGAACCCACCAGCGAGCCCGCGATGATCAGCATGCTGTTGTTCAGCGAGAAGCCGATGCCCGCCGCCGCCCAGCCCGAGTAGCTGTTGAGCATGCTCACCACCACCGGCATGTCCGCGCCGCCGATCGGGATGATGATCAGCACGCCCAGCACAAAGGACAGGGCCAGCATGACGTAGAAGGCCGGCATGCTTTCGGTGACGAAGAACACACCACCCCAGATGAGTGTGGCCACGCCCAGCAGCAGGTTGAGCATGTGCTGACCCTTGAACACCACGGGTGCGCCCTGGAACAGGCGGAACTTGTACTTGCCCGACAGCTTGCCGAAGGCGATCACCGAGCCGCTGAAGGTGATGGCGCCGATGGCCGCACCGAGGAACAGTTCGATGCGGTTGCCCATCGGGATCAGCCCACCCTTGGCGGTGATGCCGAACGCCCAGGGCTCGGCCACCGCAGCCACGGCAATGAACACCGCAGCCAGGCCGATCATGCTGTGCATGAAGGCCACCAGCTCGGGCATCTTGGTCATCTCGACCTTGTTGGCCATATAGGCACCCAGGCCACCGCCGATCACCAGGCCGGCCAGCACATAGGCCATGCCGGCAGCCGGGTTCTGCGACAGCTTGAAGATCAGCGCCACCGTGGTGAGCACGGCGATCGCCATGCCGGTCATGCCGAAGACATTGCCCTTGATGGATGTGGTCGGGTGCGACAGCCCCTTGAGCGCCTGGATGAAGCAGACGCTGGCCACGAGATAGAGCAGGACGACGACGTTCATGCTCATTGGGACTCCCCCTTCTGATTCTGTGATGCTTCGCCCTGATCCGCAGCGCGCTGGCGCTCCTTGACCTTGGCGGTGGCAAAGGCGGCAGCCAAGCCGCCGGCAATGATGGCCGGGATGAGCGCGAACTCCGCCAGCGGCGGTACCTGGCGCAGCAGCAGCAGCACCGGCAGGGACACCACCAGAAAGACGACGCCGGGCAGCCAGTAGTCAGGTTTCATCGCGCTGATTCCCTTGGATCACTTGGACTCGCCCGCAGGCTTCTTCTCTTTCTTCTTGAACATCTCCAGCATCCGGCGCGTGACCAGAAAGCCGCCGAAGACGTTCACCGCCGCCAGCGCCACGGCCAGCACGCCCATGGTCTTGCCCAGCGTGGTTTCCGTGAGTGCGGCCGCGAGCATGGCGCCCACGATGATGATCGCCGAGATGGCATTGGTCACGGCCATCAGCGGCGTGTGCAGCGCAGGCGTGACGTTCCAGACCACGTGGTAGCCCACATAGATGGCCAGCACGAAGATGATGAGGTTGATGACAAGCGGGCTGATCTCGGCCATGGGGCTTACTCCTTCATGCCAGTCATGTGGTTGGCGTCGTTAACGAACACGACCTTGGGCTTGTAGGTCTTGGCGAGGGCATCGTCCATCGGCGCGTAGGTGCAGATGATGAGCAGGTCGCCGGCTGCAGCGCAGCGTGCAGCCGCGCCGTTCAGGGTGATGGCGCCGCTGCCAGCGGGCTCCACGATCGCGTAGGTCGAGAAGCGCTGGCCGTTGTTGACGTTGTAGATGTCCACGGCCTCGTTGGGCAGGATGTCGGCGGCTTCGAGCAGCTTGGCGTCGATGCCGCAGGAGCCTTCGTAGTGCAGGTCTGCGCCGGTCACGGTGACACGGTGCAGCTTGCTGCGCAGCATGATTCTTTGCATGGGTGATTCAGGCGATGCGAGAGGGGCCAGGTTCAGGCACGGGTCACGGCGCCCGCGTGGGCGACCATGCAGGCCTTGACGATCTCGTCTTCAAGGTTGAGGTGGAAGGCGCCGTCCTTGTCCGTGACCAGCTTGAGAAAGTCCAGCAGGTTGCGGGCATAGAGCGCCGAGGAATCGGTGGGCACGCTGGCCGGAATGTTCACGGCACCGATGATCGTGACGCCGTGTGCCTGCACGACCTCGCCGGGGCGGGTGAGCTCGCAGTTGCCGCCGGTCTCGGCGGCGAGATCCACGATCACCGAGCCCGGCCGCATCGCGCGCACCATGTCGGCGCTGATCAGGCGCGGCGCGGGCCGGCCGGGAATCAGCGCGGTGGTGATGGCAATGTCGGCCTGCTTCAGGCGCTCGGCCACCATCGCGGCCTGACGCTTCATCCAGGCCTCGGGCATCGGGCGGGCGTAGCCACCCACGCCTTCGGCGATCTGGCGCTCTTCATCGGTCTCGAAGGGCACGTCGATGAACTTGCCGCCCAGTGATTCCACCTGTTCCTTGGTGGCCGGGCGCACGTCACTGGCTTCCACCACAGCGCCCAGGCGCTTGGCGGTGGCAATGGCCTGCAGACCGGCCACGCCCACGCCCAGAATCACCACGCGGGCGGCCTTCACGGTGCCAGCGGCGGTCATGAGCATGGGCATGAGCTTGCCGTAGGCGTTGGCGCCCATGAGCACGGCCTTGTAGCCGGCCACGTTCGCCTGGCTGGACAGCACATCGAGCGACTGCGCGCGCGAGATGCGCGGCGCCGCCTCCATGGCGAAGGCGGTCAGCTTGGCCTGGGCCA
>DASSQC010000169.1:0-5803 GCA_035702705.1 Burkholderiaceae bacterium
ACATCGCCATCAAGCCCACCAGTTCGATTCGCACACCCAAGGCCAGCATCACGCGCAGCGGCGAGGCCACGACGGTGGAAACCTTCGGCCGTCATGACCCCTGCGTGGGCATCCGCGCCACGCCGATTGCCGAGGCCATGCTTGCACTGGTGCTGATGGACCATGCGCTGCTGCATCGCGCGCAGTGCGCAGATGTGAAGGTTCAGACGCCGGACATCGCTGCCCGCCAGCAGGACGCCTAGGCGGCCAGTGGTGTCTGCAGTGCCTTTCCGCTTGTCCCATGCTGAAAGCGGGGTGTCGGCGAGCATCGCTCGCCGCCGCTTGAAGAGCTCGCGCCTGCCGGTGCGAGCTCCCTGCACCACATACCGGTTGTCTGGTGCGGATCTTCAGCCATTTTGGTCTGAAGATCCGCACCCAGAGCCAATCTCGCCTTTCTTGTCCGGGCTAGAGCATCGCGCATGAGCGTGGCCATGAGTCCCGGCGCGCGCGCGGTTGCGGCCTACCTGTTTGCCTACTTCGCCTATGTGGGTCTGACCAACCCCTACATGCCGCTGTACGCCGACCACCTCGGCTACACGGCAGCGCAGATCGGCTACCTGACCGCGGCCATGCAGGCCCTGCGCATCGTGCTGCCCAACATCTGGGGGCACGTGGCTGATACCACTGGTCGGCCGGAGCGACTGATGGCTGCGACCGCACTCACGGCGGCGGTGCTGTTTGCCGGCTTCCTGTTCGTGGAACAGTTCTGGGCCTTCTTCGCGGTCATGATGCTGGTGCAGCTCTTTGTGTCTGCCCAGGCGCCGCTGGCCGAAACCCTGGCCGTGGACGCGCTCAAGGGCGACATCTCGCTGTACGGGCGGCTGCGGCTCTGGGGCTCGCTCGGCTTCGTGGCGCTCGTGCTGGCCGGCGGGCCGTTCTTCGAGTGGGCAGGGATCGGCTGGTGGCCGCAGGCCGGTCTGCTGCTGATCGTGATCGTGGTGCTCGTCGCCGTGCGCATACCGGGCAGCGGCCAGGTGCATGACCATGCCGCGGCGCCGTCGTTCTGGGGCCAGCTCAAGCGGCCTGATGTGGCCTTCTATTTCGCCTCCGCCTTCTTCATGGTGGCCGCGCATTCGGCCATGTACGCCTTCTATTCGCTGTACCTGGACCGGCACGGCTACGGCAAGGCCATGATCGGCTTTCTGTGGGCGGTGGGCGTGGTGTTCGAGATTGCGGTGTTCTGGACCCAGCGCCGGTGGATCGCCAAGGCGTCGTTGTACGGCCTGCTGCTGCTCAGTCTGGCGGTGGCCGTGCCGCGCTTTGCGCTGATTGCGGCCTTTCCTGACTCGCTGCCCTTGCTGCTGCTGGCGGCCGCGCTGCATGCCATCACCTTTGCCGTGCACCACAGCTGCTGCATCGGCATCCTGCAGCGCTGGTTTGCCGGCGCGCTGGCCGCCCGTGGCCAGGCCACCTACTTCAGCGTGTCCTACGGTGTGGGCGGCACGGTCGGGGCGCTGGCGGCCTCGCGCCTGTGGGAGGGCATCGCGCCGTCGGCGGCGTTCTGGATGGCGAGCGTGCTGTGCGCGCTGGGCCTCCTGACGGGTTATCTGAGCATGCGCGCACATCGGCGCTTTGCCGATGAATCTGCCGCCTGACCGGCCGGGGCCGAACTGACGTTTGCGTCAGTCCGGGCTCAGTGTGCTGCTGCATAATCGACCGCTGCACTGCAGCAAAACACCATGGCCAAGACCCTCTACGACAAGCTCTGGGACGCGCACCTCGTCCACCAGGAAGACGACGGCACCGCGCTGATCTACATCGATCGGCATCTGGTGCACGAAGTGACCAGCCCGCAGGCCTTCGAGGGGCTGCGTCAGGCAGGGCGCACGCCCTGGCGCGTCTCCAGCATCGTCGCCACGGCAGACCACAACACGCCCACGACCGGCTGGGACAAGGGGCTGGACGGCGTGGTCGATCCCGTGAGCCGCGAGCAGATCGTGACGCTGGATGCCAACATCAAGCAGTTCGGTGCCGCGGCCTACTTCCCGTTCCTGTCCAAGCAGCAGGGCATCGTCCATGTGATGGGCCCGGAGCAGGGCGCGACCCTGCCCGGCATGACCGTGGTGTGCGGAGATTCCCACACCTCCACCCACGGCGCCTTCGGTGCCCTGGCGCACGGCATTGGCACAAGCGAGGTCGAGCACGTCCTCGCCACGCAGTGCCTGCTCGCCAAGAAGGCGAAGAACATGCTCATCCGCGTCGAGGGCAAGCTGGCCCCCGGTGTGTCGGGCAAGGACGTGGTCCTGGCCATCATCGGCAGGATCGGCACGGCTGGCGGCACGGGCTACACGATTGAATTTGCCGGCAGCGCCATCCGCAGTCTGTCGATGGAAGGGCGCATGACGGTGTGCAACATGGCCATCGAAGCCGGCGCCCGCGCCGGCCTGGTGGCGGTGGACGATAAGACCATCGAGTACGTGCGGGGACGACCTTTCGCACCGCAGGGCGTGGCCTGGGAGCAGGCCGTGGCCCACTGGCGCACGCTGCACGCAGGTGACCTGGGGCACTTCGCCCGAGATGGTGGTGGGCATCGACGGCCGTGTGCCGGACCCGGACCGTGAGAGCGATCCGACCCGTCGCAGCGGCTACGAGCGCGCGCTGACCTACATGGGCCTCGAACCCAACACGCCGATCGACGCCATCCGCATCGACAAGGTCTTCATCGGCTCGTGCACCAACTCGCGCATCGAAGATCTGCGCGAGGCCGCGGGTGTGGTGCGCAAGCTGGGCAGGCGCGTGGCTGGCAACGTGAAGCTGGCGATGGTGGTGCCGGGCTCGGGTCTGGTGAAGGCGCAGGCTGAAGCCGAAGGACTGCACACTGTCTTTCGCAATGCGGGCTTTGAGTGGCGCGAGCCCGGCTGCTCCATGTGCCTGGCGATGAACGCCGACAAGCTTGAGCCGGGTGAGCGCTGCGCCTCCACGAGCAACCGCAACTTCGAGGGCCGCCAAGGCGCCGGGGGCCGCACGCATCTGGTCAGCCCGGCCATGGCGGCTGCGGCAGCCATCGAAGGCCGCTTCGTTGACGTCAGCCGGGTGATGTAAGCATGGATAAATTCACCGTACATACCGGGCTGGTGGCACCGCTGGATCGCGCCAATGTCGATACCGATGCCATCATCCCCAAGCAGTTTCTGAAGTCGATCCGCAAGACCGGCTTCGGCCCCAATCTGTTCGATGAGTGGCGCTACCTCGACCGCGGCGAGCCCGGTCAGGACGCGAGCCGCCGTCCGCTGAACCCGGACTTCGTCCTCAACCAGCCGCGCTACCAGGGTGCCAGCATCCTGCTGACCCGCAAGAATTTCGGCTGCGGCTCCAGCCGCGAGCATGCGCCCTGGGCGCTGCAGCAATACGGCTTTGCAGCGGTGATTGCCCCGAGCTTTGCCGACATCTTCTTCACCAACTGCTACAAGAACGGCCTTCTGCCCATCGTGCTCACCGAGCTCGAAGTCGATCATCTCTTCAACGAGACGGCAGCGTTCAACGGCTATCAGCTCACCGTGGATCTTCCTGAGCAGGTGGTCATCACACCGGACGGTCGGCGCTACGCCTTCGAGATTGACGCGTTTCGCAAGTACTGCCTGATCAACGGCTTCGACGACATCGGCCTGACCCTGCGCCATGCCGACAAGATCCGGGCCTTCGAAGCGCATCGTCTGGCCACGCAACCCTGGCTGGCGCCCACTCAACCGACCCTCATCCGATGACCCTCAAGATCGCAGTTCTCCCAGGTGACGGCATCGGCACCGAAATCGTGACCCAGGCCATTGCAGCGCTGGATGCACTCGGGCTGAGCATTGAGTACGGCCATGCCCCGGTGGGCGGTGCCGCCTATGAGGCGCATGGCCACCCCCTGCCCGAATCCACGCTGGAGGTTTGTCGCAAGGCCGATGCGATTCTGTTTGGCGCGGTGGGTGACTGGAAGTACGACAGCCTCGAGCGCAAGCTGCGCCCGGAGCAGGCCATTCTGGGCCTGCGCAAGCAGTTCGGACTGTTTGCCAACTTCCGCCCGGCGATCCTTTACCCGGAGCTCGCCAATGCGTCTTCGCTCAAGCCCGAAGTCGTCTCCGGCTTGGACATCCTCATCATCCGCGAGCTGACCGGCGACATCTATTTCGGTCAGCCGCGGGGCCGCCGAGCCAGCCCGGACGGCGAGTTTGCCGGTGCCCCCGAGGCCTTCGACACCATGCGGTACTCGCGCCCGGAGATCGAGCGGATCGCCCATGTGGCCTTCGGCGCAGCGCGCAAGCGCGGCAAGCGGCTGACCAGTGTCGACAAGGCCAACGTGCTGGAAACCTTCCAGTTCTGGAAGGACGTCATGATCGAGGTGTCGGCCCAGTATCCGGACGTGACCCTCGATCACATGTACGTGGACAACGCGGCCATGCAGCTGGTCAAGGCGCCCAAGAAGTTCGACGTGATCGTGACCGGCAACATGTTCGGGGACATCCTGTCCGACGAGGCCGCCATGCTCACCGGCTCCATCGGCATGCTGCCCAGCGCCTCGCTCAATGCCCGCAACTTCGGGCTCTACGAGCCGAGCCACGGCTCGGCGCCCGACATCGCCGGCCAGGGCGTGGCCAACCCGCTGGCCACCATTCTGTCGGCGGCTATGATGCTGCGGTACACGTTCAACCGGCCCGACGCGGCCGACACGATCGAATCTGCCGTGAAGTCCGTTCTTGCCCAGGGTCTGCGTACCGCAGACATTTTCGAAGCCGGCGCCACCAAGGTGGGCACCGCTGAGATGGGCGTGGCCGTCGTTTCTGCCATCAAGGCAGCCAAAACCATCACCAAAAAGACCTGAGACCCCAGGCGGCCCTCTTGTGACTCCTCCATCGAGCCCACAAGCGGGCTGCGGATGGGGGAGTTTTCATTTGCGGACGTGATCTGAGAGGAAGGGGTAGATGATGAAGAAGGTAGGCCTGATCGGTTGGCGCGGCATGGTGGGCTCGGTACTGATGCAGCGCATGCAGGACGAGGGCGACTTTGCCCATTTCGAGCCGGTGTTCTTTTCCACCAGCAGTGCGGGCGGCGAAGCACCCAAGTTTGCGCCCGCCACGACGGTCGAATCGCGGCTGCAGAATGCCTACGACATCGAGGCGCTCAAGAAGCTGGACATCATCGTCACCTGCCAGGGCGGGGACTACACCACCGAGGTCTTTGACAAGCTGCGCATGGCCGGCTGGCAGGGCCACTGGATCGATGCGGCATCCAGTCTGCGCATGAAGGACGACGCCGTGATCGTTCTCGATCCGGTCAACTTGGACGTCATCAAGCGCGCCATGGTCGCGGGCGGCCGCAACTGGATCGGCGGGAACTGCACCGTCAGCTGCATGCTCATGGGCCTGGGGTCACTGTTCAATGCCGGGCTGGTGGAATGGATGACCTCCATGACCTACCAGGCGGCCAGCGGCGGCGGCGCGCAGCACATGCGCGAGCTGCTCACGCAGTACGGCACGCTGAACGCCGAAGTGAAGAGCCTGCTTGATGACCCGGCCAGCGCCATTCTGGAGATCGACCGCAAGGTCATTGCAAAGCAGCGCAGCTTCAGCGATGCGGAGAAGGCGAACTTCGGCGTGCCGCTGGGCGGCAGCCTGATCCCCTGGATCGACAAGGACCTGGGCAATGGCATGTCCCGCGAGGAATGGAAGGGCGGGGCGGAAACCAACAAGATCCTGGGCCGCACCGGCAACGAGCAGATCCCGATCGACGGCATCTGCGTACGCATTGGTGCGATGCGTTGCCACAGCCAGGCGCTAACGCT
>DASSQC010000170.1:0-2065 GCA_035702705.1 Burkholderiaceae bacterium
GGCAAAGGGCGATCTCGCTTGTCTGGTGCGGCTTTTCAGGCCATTTGGGCTGAAGAGGCGCATGAAATGGACCTGCAGCACATTCTCACCGAGCAGACCCAGCGTGGATGCGGGTTTCCAAGGCAAATCGCCTGAGAAGCCGCACCAGACAAGCGAGATCGCCCTTTGCCAGACGGCAGCTGGGCCCCGTACGGCCCACACGGCGCCCGGACACGCCGCGCCCTGAGGATGGGCAAGCGACGCCTGGAGCAATCCGCCTGTAACGCGCAAGCTGGCTGGAAACAGGCGACCTTTGGCGCCGCGGACACGGTGCGCCGCAAGGCAAAGCACAACGGCAGGGCCTCACGCGGCAAGCGGGCCACTCAGACGCTGCCAAGAACGCCCATGGTGGCCCTGCGCCAGGAACCACGCCGGGCCGTTGACGCTGCACAGACCGCCGTCATGCCACGCGCCACGCTCGCGGGCCTGAAGGGCGATGCGCATCTGTGTCATGCACGGCGTGGCGAGTACGGATCACGTCGGTGTTCAGTCTTGCCCACCTGTGGCTGACCGCGTCGTCGACAGCCCACAGCAGCTCGCGAAAAAGCAAAGGCGCGACATCGTTGATCTGATGCCGCGCCTTGCCTGGGGGAGAGGCAGCGGTGGACCGCTGCGCCGGAGGTAGAGCGTGGTCGGGCAGATCGCTGCCGCCCGAACCGTGTTCGGTCTGGCGGACACGGTCCGCCAGATGCCTTCATCTACTTCACTTTTTCTACTTCACATTCACTTCAACACGGCGGGCCTTGGGATCCTCGCCCGAGACATTGGCCTCGGTCTGCACCGGCTTCTCGAGCACGATCCGGCTCTCGGCAATGCCGGCTGTCTTGAGGGCATCACGGACCGCCACGGCACGCTGCTTGGCCAGCTCCTGGTTCTGCTCCAGCGAGCCGCTGGCCGAGTGGTAGCCCGAGATGACGGCCTTGGCCTTCGCATTGGCCTTGAGATTGGCCAGCAGGATCTCCATGGTCTTGAGCGTGTCTTCCGACAGGTTGGCCGCGCCGGTGCCGAAGTAGATCACCGCCTGTTCGGCCGTGGCCGTGGCAGGCGGGACGGCAGGCATCGCCATCGCCGCGGTCAGCTTGGTCTGCAGTTCCGGGTAGGCGCTGACCATCTGCGCACCGTACAGGGGCTTGTATGCACCCTGGTGGCAGGTCGTGCAGTTGGCCTTGGCCACGTCACCGGTCGGTCCGAGCCTGTTCGCAGGGAATACCGAGGTCAGCGGCTCCATGTACTCGGTGTTGATGTCGCGCACCATGCGGATGCCATGCCATGCAGTGGAACGCTGCGGCGGGCTGCTGGACCATTCGCCGAACGCCTGGGCGTTGTGGCAGTAGGTGCAGTTCACCCCGAGCGACTTGCTCATGTGCATCATCAGACCGTAGGTGTATTCGGCCTGCTTGGTGGACTGGCGGTTGCCCGTGGGCAGCGCCGTCGTGCCATTGATCCGGATCTCCTGCGCCTTGAGCAGATAGGGCGTGAAGGGATCCTCGGGCAGTGAACTCAGGCCCACGGTGGTGGCCGGCGTGTTCTGACCGGCCTTGTCGCCGAGCAGGCGCGTGGCCTGGGCCTGCGGCAGCGGCGCGAACCAGACCTGCTGCGGAACGTTGTTGCCGCGGTGGCAGGTGTAGCAGGTGACCCCGGTGTTGGCGACGTGCGTCTTCCAGTCCGCGTTGATGTGCTGCGTCATCTGGATCATCTTGCGGGCGACCACCTTGGTGTACAGGGTGTCATCCGCAAAATTGCCGCCGGCGTGGCAGTAGGTACAGCCCTGCTCCGGTGCGACCCAGCTTGTCATCGACACCATCAGCCGCGTGAACTCGCCCACGCTGAGGTTCTTGAGCACCTTGACGTTCTGATAGACCTCGCCCGCCTTGGGGCCGTCGGCAGGCACCTGCGGCGCCGCCTCGGGCGGAATGTTGGCCGGAATCTGGGCTGCCACGGTGCGCGGGTTGTAGACCTGCACCATCGCGGTGCCGCGAGGCCCGCCTTGCACGGAGGTCACGGGCGGGCGCTCGCAGCCGGCCAG
>DASSQC010000171.1:0-2468 GCA_035702705.1 Burkholderiaceae bacterium
ACTCGACAATGATTTCCATGCCTGTTCCGGGCGTCGTGGTCAGACTGCCGGAAAGCTGGCTTGCCAGGCTTTGCATGATCTTAATGCCGAGCCCTCGACCTGGGTTCGCGGTCACGAGACACACGCGTTGAATCTGTGACCCAAATCAGTAGTTTACAGAAGACGGATTCCGGGCGTGTGTCTATGACGTGGCGGGCGTCTCGGCTGCCTCACTCATCGCCATGACTTGCTTAGGCGCTGATATTCCAAGCATTTTCAGCAGACCGCCCAGCTCGGGACCGATTTTCGTGCGCTGAACAATCGTCTGCCGCTCAGCGACATAACGCACCGCCTTCAGCGTCCCCAGCAGGTGGGCGATGCGTGCCCAGGACAGCCCGGTGCGGATCTCGGCGGTGCGCTGCACCTGCAAGGCCAGCACGCACAGCTTGACGTGCGCCTCGATCCGCCGCGGCGCCCAATGGAACATCGGCCGCACCTCCAGCCCGGTCTGCTTCATTCTCCTGAAGCAAGACTCGATGATGGCGCCGCCTTTGTAGGCCAGAGCCACGTCCTCGGCGGTGAGCGTCTCGTCGTTGGTGATGACCACCCACTTGCCGTCGAACTTCTCGGCCGCCTTGACCTTCGCTGCATCGAGCTTCGGTCGGCCGTGCTGGTCCGTGCTGAGGTAGCGTCCGTAGCGGCGCGACGCCATCAGCGCACAGGCGGCCTTCGGATGATCTTCCTTGCGTTCGTCAAGCAGCGTCAGTTCGGCCGTCAGTGCGGCCAGCACCTGCGCCCGATGCGCGCGCTGCTGCTCTGCCTCGGCCGGATTGAAGCATAGCACGTAGCGTTTACGCCGCTCGCCCTCGCCGACCCAGACCTCCTTGACCTCAAGGTTGTCGGCCACCTTGCGGTAGCGGCCCGGCCGGGTCAGTACCTCGTTCTCGATGTCCTTGACGCGGCGCATTGGCACCGCCAGCACATAGCGGCCGAGGCCGCGGCTGAGTTCGACCAGATTGTCGGCCGAGTACATCCCGGCATCGCCGACGAACAGGCAGCGGCCGAGCCGCCAGGCGTGCAGGTCCTGCTTGATGCGGGCCACCGTGGCGACGTCGGCGGTGTTGCCGGGCAGCACCCACGAGCGCACCGGCATGCCGTCGCGGGTGACGGCCATGGCGATGATCACCTGCGGCTGGTTGTCGCGGCCCTCCTTGTTGTGGCCCAACTGGCGCAGCGGCGCGAACAGCTTGCCGCCCCAGAGCTCGCAGTGCTCGTCCGGTTCGTCGATTTCGAAGTAGGCGGTGGTGGTGTCATAGAAGATCAGGTCGATATCAAGACGCAGCAGGTCGGCGCTGCGCAGGAACACGTCGCGCTCGATCTCGTCAGACCAGACGGCGAGGAAGTCGAGCGCGCGATAGAGCTGGTCGACGGCCAGGGTGTCCGCCTCCGGCAGCCAGGCGATGTCGGGCAGCCAGCGGGTGGCGCAACTCAGTTTCGAGCCCGGATCATCGAGGCGCTGCGCCGCCATGGCGAACAGGGCCATCTCATGCGGCGCGCTCAGGTGTGCGCGCATCAGGCGGGAGCGGATGGCCTCGCCGATGTCGAGTTCCTCCCACAGGGCGCGGGCGGCCAGCACGACGCCGAGTTCGAAGACGGCGTCGATCTCGATATCGGGGAGGCCAGCCTTGCCGCTTATGGGCAGGGTGCCGACGGCATCGGCGTCGATGACGCGTTGGATGGAGGCGATCAGGCGCTGCAATGCGGCTTTGTCGAGCTGATCGGCGCGGCCGAAGTTGTGGATGACCTGCGCTTCGGAGCGCTTGGCCTGGGGGTTCCAGACATTTTCGGCGAGGGCGTAGTAGGCGACGGAGGAGCCATCGCGGTTACGCCGCTCGGTGACGCGCAGGTACATGCCTATGGCTCAAGCATAAAAGCCACAGACAATCGACTAAATTTCCTGTGTGCGTGTGTCTAGGATTTCGGCGTCTTGTCAGCTGTCGCCACAGCAAAAACCCAGGAAATCTGCGGCTTTCCCGGTATCATCCCCCACCGCGTGTGCCCTGAGACCGCGACCCCGGGTTTTCCTGAAGTCTGGTTTTTGTCGAAGCGTCTTCTGCCACTCATCCCGGCAGGGCTGCTGGTTCAGCAGATCCTGTCCACGCCCGATCACCTCACCATCCACGTCACGCCGCGTGAGCCCTGGGCGGCATGCCCGACCTGCGCCAGGCCATCCTGGCGGGTCCACAGCCGCTACGATCGCGTGCTGCAGGACCTGCCCTGACAGGGGCGTCCGGTTCGGTTGCGTGTCCAAGCCCGGCGAATCCGCTGTCTGGAGCCGGAGTGCCCGCGGCTCACTCTCGCGGAGCGGCTGGCCGACACGGCACCGCCGATCGCCAGGCGGACAGTTCGGCTGGCCGATCTCCAGCGGCATCTCGGCTTCGCTGCCGGTGGCGAAGTCGGCTCTCGGCTGGCTGCGCGCCTGGCGATGC
>DASSQC010000172.1:0-4251 GCA_035702705.1 Burkholderiaceae bacterium
GCCAACATGGACTCCGGCGTATTGATGTCTTTGAGATGCTCGGGCTCGGCAAAAGTTTCATCACCATCGCCCTGATCCAGCGAGGTGGCCTGGGTGCGACCCGCTGCCATCAGGGCGTTCTTGGCGGTGTTGACCGCAATCCGATACAGCCAGGTATAGAAGGCGCTATCGCCCCGGAACTGGGGCAGCGCGCGGTAGGCCTTGATGAACGCCTCCTGCGCGACATCCTCCAGTTCTGCCGGATCACGAATCATTCGCGACAGCAAACGGTGAATCCGCCGCTCGTACTTGATGACGAGCAGTTCGAAGGCCTTCTTGTCGCCCCGCTGGACGCGCTCGACCAGCAACGCATCAGCATCGCGGTCGGGATTGGAGGCTGGAGGGTCCGCTTTTTGGTTCAACGGCTCTGTGCTTGGAGTTCAGGCTCGGGTTGGCCCGGGAGTCAGGCGGAGTCTACAGAAGGTCGCCACTCCGCCTGCACCCGTCAAACCCGGGTGAACACCAAGGAGCCATTGGTGCCGCCAAAACCGTAGTTGTTGTTCACGGCGGCGCGGATGGTCATCTGTCTAGCCGTGTGGGGCACAAAATCCAGGTCACATGCAGGATCCGGGTTGTGCAGGTTGATCGTGGGCGGAACCGCCTGATGATGAACGGACAGCACTGTGAAGACCGACTCGATGCCGCCAGCACCACCAAGCAGATGGCCCGTCATCGACTTGGTGGAACTGATGGCCAGCTTGCCTGCGTGATCGCCAAACGCGCGCTTCAGGGCCACGGTCTCCGCCACATCACCAAGCGGGGTGGACGTGCCATGCGCATTGACATAGTCGATGTCCGCCGGATTCAGACCTGCGTCGCGAATGGCGTTGGTGGTGCAGCGCGCAACGCCTGCGCCGTCTTCGCGCGGTGCGGTGAAGTGCCCGGCATCTGCACTCATGCCATAGCCGGCCAGCTCGGCGTAGATGCGTGCGCCGCGGCGCTTGGCATGCTCATACTCCTCAAGCACGAGCACGCCCGCGCCCTCACCCATCACGAAGCCATCGCGGTCTTTGTCCCAGGGGCGGCTGGCAGTCGCGGGATCGTCATTGCGTGTGGACAGCGCACGCATCGACGCAAAGCCGCCGATGCCCAGAGGCGAGACCGTCGCCTCGGCACCGCCTGCCACCATCACGTCCGCGTCGCCGTACTGGATCATCCGTGCGGCATCGCCGATGCAGTGCAGGCCGGTGGTGCAAGCGGTCACGATGGCGACGTTCGGCCCCTGAAGACCGAAGTGCATCGACAGGTGGCCGGAAATCATGTTGATGATCGAACCCGGCACGAAGAAGGGCGAGATACGCCGCGGGCCGCGCTCGAGATAGTCCGAGTGATTCGCCTCGATCATTGGCAGGCCGCCGATGCCCGAGCCGATGGCCACCCCGATGCGCTCACGGTTTTCGTCCGTCGCCTCAAGGCCGCTGTCGCGCCAGGCCTGCATCCCAGCGGCCAAGCCGTAGTGGATGAAGGTGTCCATGTGACGCGCTTCCTTGGGCGGCAGATAGGCCCCGATGTCGAAGCCCTTGACCTCGCCGGCGATCTGCGCCGAGAAGTTCGTGGGATCGAACTTGGTGATGCGCGTGATGCCCGGCGTGCCCGCCAGGGCGGCACTCCAGCTGCTGCTCACGTCATTGCCCAGGGGAGTCACGAGGCCAAGACCCGTGATGACAACTCGACGACGACTCACTGCGTTCTCCGAAAGCGTTCCACAAATGAACAGGGCCCGGATGCCGGGCCCTGCTGCACCGAAACCTCAAGGCTGGCGGACCTGATCCGGTCGGGCACGTGCCGCATCCCGCTGCCCGCGCCGACCGAAAAAGGACGATCAGGCCTTGGGCAGGTTGCTGGTGACGTAATCGATGGCCTGCTGGACCGTCTTGATCTTCTCAGCTTGCTCGTCGGGAATCTCGCACTGGAACTCGTCTTCGAGTGCCATCACGAGTTCAACGGTATCAAGAGAGTCTGCGCCGAGATCGTCCACGAACGACGACTCGTTCTTGATGTCGGCTTCGGCAACACCCAGCTGCTCGGCCACGATCTTCTTGACACGTTGTTCGATATCGCTCATTCGCTCCTCCAGAGCTATTGGAATAACCATCAGAGTTTAACAAAGACCTAGAGCAGGCTCTCTAGGCCACAGGCCTTGTAGCTACATATGCATCCCGCCGTTGACCGGCAAGGTGCAGCCGTTCACATAGGCGCCCAACGCAGAAGCCAGAAACAGCACGGCGCCAGCCACATCATCGGGTTGGCCAAACCGGCCCATCGGAATGTTCTGCAGCATGGCTGCAGTCTGCTGCTCGTTCAGGGCGCGTGTCATGTCGGTATCGATGAAGCCTGGTGCCACCGCATTGACCGTGACGTTGCGACCGCCCAGTTCACGTGCGAGCGCCCGAGTCATGCCTTCCACGCCCGCCTTGGCTGCAGCGTAGTTGGCCTGCCCCGCGTTGCCCATTGAACCCACGACCGATGAAATATTGATGATGCGGCCATGGCGCGCCTTCATCATCGACCGCATGGCCGCGCGGCACAAGACAAACACGGCGCTCAGATTGGTGTGGATGACGGCGTCCCAGTCCTCATCCTTCATGCGCATGGCCAGACCGTCGCGCGTGATGCCTGCGTTGTTGACGAGGATCGAGAGCTTGCCATCGGCCTTCTGGATCGCATCCACCAGCGCCTCGGCGGCGCCATGATCGGTCACGTTCAGCACGGCGCCCCGCCCGCCGTAGGGCGCAAGGCTTTCTGTGATGGCCTGCGCACCGCTTTCGCTGGTGGCCGTGCCGATGACCCTCGCGCCCGCCCGGGCCAGCGAAGCCGCAATCGCTGCGCCCAGCCCGCGGCTCGCGCCCGTGACCAGTGCAACTTCTCCGGTGAGATCGATGGCGTAGCTCACTTCAGGGCCTCCAGGGTTTGGGTGAGGCTGGTCGCATCGCTGATGGATAGCGCCTGCACATCGGGGGCAATGCGCTTGCACAGGCCCTGAAGCACCTTGCCAGGCCCGCACTCGACGATGTGGGTCACGCCCTGCGCCTGCATGGCCTGCACGGTCTCGACCCAACGGACGGGCCCGGCCGCCTGGCGCACCAGCGCAACGCGAATGGCGGCCGGATCGGACTCGATGGCCACGTCCACGTTGTTGATCAGAGGAATCGCCGGTGCCGATACCGCCACACCCGCGAGCACGCCTTCGAGCACCTTGGCTGCTGGCTGCATCAGGCTGGAGTGGAAGGGCGCAGACACCGGCAGTGGCAGCGCCCGCTTGGCACCGCGCGCCTTGGCGGCCTCGCAGGCCTTCTCAACGGCAGCCTTGGCACCCGCGATCACCACCTGGGCGGGCGCGTTGTAGTTCACGGCCTCGACCACGCCCGCACCGGCGGCGTCGGTGCAGGCCGCACGCACCTCGTCATCGCTCAGACCCAGAATCGCTGCCATGGCGCCGGCGCCGACCGGGACGGCCTCCTGCATGGCGTTGGCACGGGCCCGCACAATGCGTACGGCGTCCTCGAACTGCAGTGCACCGGCGGCCACCAGCGCGGTGAACTCGCCCAGACTGTGGCCGGCCACCAGCGCAGGGGCCGGGCCGCCGGCAGCACGCCACGCACGGTAGATCGCCACACTTGCGGTGAGCATGGCGGGTTGCGTATGTGTCGTTAGATTCAACTGCTCGGCCGGACCCTGCTTGATGAGGCCAGACAGCGATTCGCCCAGGGCGGCATCGGCCTGGGCGAGGGTCTGGGTCACTTCTGCGTTGGACTCGAAGCTGTCGAGCATGCCCACGGACTGTGAGCCCTGCCCTGGAAAGACAAAGGCGATCTTCATGCGTGTGTGCTTCCTTGTGTTGCGCTGGGCGCTTGTTGTTGTGTCTGACTCAAAGTGCAGCGTCGCGCTGATGCAGACCCGGCGCTTGGCCTAGATGCGTACGAGCACAGCACCCCAGGTGAATCCGCCGCCCACGCCTTCCATGAGGACGTGATGGCCAGGCTGGATGCGGCCGTCTCGCACCGCGACGTCGAGCGCGAGCGGGATCGATGCTGCGGACGTGTTGGCATGCCGATCCACGGTGACGATGGTCTTGGATTCAGGCAGCCCGAGCTTCTTGGCCGTGGCCGACAGAATGCGCACGTTAGCCTGATGCGGAATCAGCCAGTCGATCTGGTCCATCTGCATGCCGGCTGCGCCCACGACTTCACGGGCGACCTCGTCAAGCACACG
>DASSQC010000173.1:0-2823 GCA_035702705.1 Burkholderiaceae bacterium
AGAAGGTCGCTTTGATGGCGGTGCCGCAGATCGCCCGCCTGCGTCACGACGCGCTTGTGCGTTGGCTGGTCGGCATGCTGGCCGCCGTGTTGCTGGTGGGTGCGTCGGCGCAGAGCGACTCTGAGCCACCGGACGCGGCACGCACCGTGGTCCGTGTCTACCAGGCGGATCTTCACCTCGTCCAACACAGCGGCGAATTGCAGCGCCTCGGCCGTGTGGCACTGCCGCACGCCTGGGATGTCGCCAGCCCGCCGCTGCGCGGAACCTATACGTATCGGGCCTTCTTCACCGCATCGGATACCGCTGTTCCACTGGCCATGTATCTGCCACGGGCCGGCAACGTGCTGACGGTGCTGGTCAATGGACGCCTTGCCGCGCAGGTCGGCACCTTCGGGAACACGCTGCCGAACTACAACCTGACACCGCACTGGATCACCCTGCCTGCGCAGGTCACCGCAGGCAGCAACCAGCTCGATGTGGTCATCACTGGTGCGCCGCTGGGTGCGCCGGGACTGGCGGACTTCTATATCGGTCCCCAGTCCGAATTGCGACCGATGTACGAGCGGCGCTGGCTCTTGCAGAACGGCGCAATCACGGCGCTCTTTTCGTTGATGATCATCATGGCCTTTGTGGCCGGGCTGCTGTGGTGGCACACGCGCACGGCGCCCGACCTCTGGTTCGCTGCCGCCTCGCTCGCCTGGGCCGGCTATCTGGCATACGAGCTGTATGTCGACCCGCCGCTGCCGGCCACGGCCTGGTACCTCGTACACGCCATCACGTTTCACCTGTTCCTCTGGTTGCTCGGCGGATTCCTGGTTCGTCTTGCGGCGCGCCGCACCCCCTTCCTCGCCACGACCCGTACGGTGCACACGCTGTGCATGGCCGCCGGCATCCTGGCGGAGTGCGTGCTGGTCGGCCAGCCCGGCGCCGCATTCGCCAAGCTGTTGAGCATTGCGCCCACCGCACTGACCGGGCTGGGCATGCTGATTGCCCGACGCCAGGAGCGCTCAGGGGTCTTGCTTGCCGGGGCGCTGTCCAGCGTGATCCTCGTGGCCAGTGCGCTCTGGGATCTGCTCAGCGTGCAGCTCAGCCACGAGGGCTATGGGGCGCTGAGCCTCAGCCCCTTTGTCTATCCGGTGCTGATCGTGGTGATGGCGCTGACCATGGTGGCGCGGCTTGCCGGCCTGTCGCAACGCCTGATGGAGACCAACAAGCGCCTCGAGATCGAGTTGCACCATCGAACCCAGGAGTTGCGCGGTGTGCTTGAGAGCCTGCATCGGCGTGACAAGCGCGAGGCGCTCAGCCAGGAGCGCGAACGGATTGCGCAGGAGATGCATGATGGCCCGGGCTCTGAACTGGTCTCGGCGCTCGCACTGCTGGACCGGTCGCAGCCGCACCATCGGCTGATTGCCGACGCCATCGAGCGCTGCCTGCTGGAGATGAAGTCCACGGTGGATCTCCTCGCACTGGAAGACGCCGGACTCAGCGACCTGCTGGCCGCCATGCGCTACCGGCTGCAGCCGGCGCTGGAGCGTCTGGGCATCCACCTGTCATGGCACATGGACGAGGATGTGGCCGAGCTGCTGCTGGCTCCCGAGGTGAATCGGCACCTTGCGCGAGTGGTTCAGGAGGCGCTGAGCAATGTCATCCAGCACTCGAATGCCAGCAATGCACAGCTGAGCTGCGAGATTGATCGCGAGAACCAGCAGCTCGTGATCTGTGTGCTGGACGACGGCGACGGACTGCCCGACAGCGGGCGGGTCGGACGGGGGTTGCAGGGCATGCGCCAGCGCGCACAGCAGATCGGCGCGGCGCTGGCACTGGGTGCCAGTGCACTGGGCGGCGCCAGCGTCCGGCTCACCTACCCCATCAACGCACTGCCACACTGAACAGGCCGCCCGAAGGCGGCCTGTTCACTCGGGACCAAGACGCTGAATCAGCCCTGAGCGGCCTGCAGTGCCTTGATGCGCTCCTCGATCGGCGGGTGGCTGGAGAACAACGAACCCATCTTGCCGCCGATGCCCATCGTGGCCACCGTCTTGGGCAGTTCGCCCGGAGCCATGCCGCCAAGACGGGCCAGCGCATTGATCATCGGCTGCTTGCGACCCATCAGCTGGGCTGCACCTGCATCGGCACGGAACTCGCGATGCCGGCTGAACCAGGCCACGATGATGGCAGCCAGCACGCCCAGCAGGATGTCCATCACCACCACCGTGATCATGTAGCCGATGCCCACACCCTCGTTCTGGTTGCGCAGCACCACCTTGTCGACGAAGTAGCCCACCACGCGGCTGATGAAGATGACGAAGGTGTTCATCACGCCCTGGATCAGGGTCATGGTGACCATGTCACCGTTGGCCACGTGCGCCACCTCGTGGCCGATCACGGCTTCGACTTCCTCCCTGCTCATGCTCTGCAGCAGGCCGGTGGACACGGCGACCAGGGCGCTGTTCTTGAAGGCGCCGGTCGCGAATGCGTTGGGCTCGCCCTCGTAGATGCCGACCTCGGGCATGCCGATGCCCGCCTTCTGTGCGAAGTTCTGCACCGTCTGCACGATCCAGGCTTCCTGAGCGTTCTGCGGCTGGTTGATGATGCGCGCGCCGGTGCTCCACTTGGCGATCGGCTTGCTCATCAGCAGCGAAATGATGGCGCCGCCGAAGCCCATGACCAGCGCGAAGCCGGCCAGCATGGTCAGGTTCAGGCCGTTGGCCGTGAGGAAGCGGTTCACGCCCAGCAGGCTGGACACGACCATCAGCACGCCCACGACGGCAAAGTTGGTCAGGACAAACAGAAAGATGCGCTTCATGTCGGTTGCGAGCTTTC
>DASSQC010000174.1:0-2383 GCA_035702705.1 Burkholderiaceae bacterium
GACGTGCTGGCCTATGTGGTGGCCACCGAGCCGCCCGTGAGTGACGAGCTGCTGATGCGCGCCGTGGCCGCCGCCCGGGCCGCCGAGATCGAGGTCTGGCTCATCATCGGCAAGCGCGACCTGCCCGGTGGCGCCGACCTCATGCAGCGCATGAAGTGGCATGCGCCCTCCTTTGCCCGGCAGTTTTCGCTGTCGGCCAGTACGGGCGATGGCGTGGCCCAGCTGGCCGCCGCGCTCAAGGGCAAGCGCACCGTGCTCGCCGGCCAGTCCGGCATGGGCAAGAGCAGCCTCCTCAACCGCCTGGTGCCCGGGCTCGAACTGGCCGTGGGTGAAATTTCCGTGGCGCTGTCAGCCGGCAAGCACACCACCACCAGCACGCGGCTCATCAACCTGCCCGGCGGCGGCGAGATCATTGATTCCCCCGGCTTCCAGGCCTTCGGCATTGCGCACCTGAGCACGACCGAGATCGAGCGCGCCTTCCCCGAGTTCGAGCAGTACGCACCCAACTGCCGCTACTACAACTGCCGCCACCTGGACGAACCGGCCTGCGCGGTACGCAGCGCGGCCGATGCCGGCGCGATTGCCGCGCAGCGCTACGCGGTGTTCCGCAAGCTGGCCACAGCGGCGAGCTGAGCACACCGCTCCCCTGCGGCGAGGGCTGCCAACGCAACCCCGACCCGCTGTGACGGCATGTGCGGTTGTGCTGCCTTGCCGATTCCAGATAGGCTCCACGGCATGAAGCGCCTCTTGCACGCCCGCCACGCCTTTGAAGCCCACCACTGGGTGAATCTGCTGCGCGCGGCGGGCATTCCGGCGCAGGTGCAAGGGGAGTACCTGGCTGGCGCCTTCGGCGACCTGCCGGCCGACGCCTGCGCGGCACAGGTCTGGATCAGCAACCCGAAGGACGAGCCGCTGGCCCGCTCGTTGATCGAGGAGGCGCAACGCGCCCACCCGGCCGGCCCCTGGCGCTGCGCCTGCGGTGAAGCGATCGAGGCGCAGTTCTTTGCCTGCTGGCGCTGCGGCGAGGCCCGGCCCGACTAGCCGATTTGGCGCTCAGCGCAGGCGCCGGACCATCGGCACGTTCGGCGTGACATGCATCACAACAATCCGCATGCCAAAAGCGGCCGAAACCCGCTTGGCACATGCGGAAAGCGGCCTGTCGGTATTTTCAAATGAAGCAAGAAAAACGGCCTTCAAGAAGGCCGCTTTTCAAAAGAAAATTGAAAATCGCGCAGGCTCCGTCGCTAGCCAAACAGCTGCGCCACCGTCCAGACCGCGATGATGGTGAGCCACAGGATGGCGGTGCGCCAGGCCAGGCCCGCGGCGCTGCGCATGGCCGCGGCGCCCGCTTCGGCACCGCTCCAGTCCAGACCCGAATCCGCCTTGCCCGGCGGGCCGATCTCCACGCCCAGCGCGCCGGCGCCCGCCGCCACCAGCAGTGCGCGGGTGTCGTCGCCAAAGCGCAGGGCGCGGTTGCGCCACAGGTGCATGGCGTCCTCGAAGTTGCCGACGATCGCAAAACCCAGTGCGGACAGCCGCGCCGGCACCCAATCGATCACCTCGAAGGCCTGCCGCGCAAAGTCGGAAAAGCGCAGGTCCTCGGGACGATCGCCGCCCACATGCGGCCGGCTCCAGTGCCGCGCAATGTGATCGGTCAGGCGGTACAGCACCGCCCCCACCGGCCCCGGCAGCACCGCAAACCAGAACATCACGCCAAACACCGAGCGGTGCGAGGCCACCAGCCCGTCTTCAATGGCCAGTGCCGCACTGCGATGCAGCGGCAGCATGGGCATGTCCAGCGGCCGATCCTGCTCGGCGCGCCACTGCGCCATCACCTTGTAGGCCGCGTCCGCATCGCCCTCGCGCACGGCGTCTTCAATCTGTGTGAAGGCATGCGAGAAGCGCCGGAAACCCATCGTGAACAGGAGCGCAATCACGTTCACCGCAAAACCCAGCGCCGGATGCAGCTTGGTGGCCCCCCACCAGATCAGCGTGACGCCAATGCCCACCCCCGCCACATAGAGCACCCAGGCCAGGCGCCCATGCGACTGCGCACCCGCATTGAAATTCTTTGCAAACCAGGCCGACCAGCCCCGAAAACTCGCCCACACCGGGTTGTTGGCCGGCATGGCGTGAGCCTGTTCAATCAGCAGGGCAAGCAGGAGGGCAGCGAGATCCATGGGGTGATTATCGCGGGTCCCGTGAAGCCACCGGTTACGCTCCGCAACGATCATGGACGACAACGGCATGAGCTTTCAGGAAATCGCGGAGTCGGAGCCGCTGACACCCGCTCAAGAGGAAGAGCTTCTGAGTCTGGCCCTGAAGCACGTATCTGCTGCTCTGGACGCGTACGAAACAGCCACCACGGACGATGAAGCGTTCT
>DASSQC010000175.1:0-5632 GCA_035702705.1 Burkholderiaceae bacterium
TTGCCCACGGTCGGCAGGAAGGTGCTGCGGTTCCATTCCTCGTCGGCAATCATGTCCTTGAGCGACTTGCCCTTGACCGTCGCGAAGCGGTAGTCGGCGTACATCGTGGGCGAGTGGTTGCCCCAGACGCAGAAGGTCTCGATGTCGGCCACGGCCACGCCGGCCTTGGCAGCCAGCTGGGACAGGCCACGGTTGTGGTCCAGGCGCAGCATGGCTGTGAAGTTCTTCTTGGGCAGGTCCGGGGCGCTCTTCATGGCGATGTAGGCATTGGTGTTGGCCGGGTTGCCGACCACCAGCACCTTGACCGTGCGCTTGGCCACGGCATTCAGGGCCTTGCCCTGGGCCGTGAAGATCTGCGCGTTGGCCGCCAGCAGATCCTTGCGCTCCATGCCCGGGCCGCGGGGACGGGCGCCGACGAGCAGGGCGCAGTCGATGTCCTTGAAGGCCGTCATGGGGTCGCTGTGGGCACTCATGCCGGCCAGCAGCGGGAAGGCGCAGTCCTCGAGCTCCATCATCACGCCCTTGAGCGCCTTCTGGGCCTTCTCATCGGGGATCTCGAGCAGTTGCAGTTCAACCGGCTGGTCCTTGCCCAGCATTTCGCCCGAGGCGATGCGGAACAGCAGGGAGTAGCCGATCTGGCCGGCGGCGCCGGTGACGGCAACCTTCATGGGAGCTTTGCTCATGGAGCGGGTCCTTTCGATGATGAACGAATTCGCGCGATCCGGCCGACACGGCTCAGGGCATGCTGCGCCTGCGGTACCCGTCATCCAGGCGTCACGGCGTGTCGGCAAAGATGGCGCAGTGTAGGCATGCAGCTTCAAGGCAGTCAACACAGATATCTTACGTCTTATATAAGACATGAGACGAAAGATGTGTGAGCTGGACGAAGTCTTGGGTCTTGTGTAAAACCACGCCTTGATGAGCTCGCTGCCCCCCGTCCCGCCCGCCTCCGGCTCGACCGACCCGCAGTCTTCTGCGGCCGCGGCAGGACCGACGTTCAGCCCGCTGTATGTGCAGATCAAATCGCTGTTGATGCAGGGTCTGGAAACCGGCGAGTGGAAGCCGGGCGAGATGATCCCTTCGGAGGTCGAGCTCGCGCAGCGCTTCAAGGTGTCCCAGGGCACGGTGCGCAAGGCCGTCGATGAGCTGGCCTCCGAACATCTGCTGATCCGCCGCCAGGGCAAGGGCACGTTCGTCGCCACGCACTCCGAGTCCAAGGTGCAGTTCCGGTTCCTGCGTCTGCATCCGGATACCGGCGAGCCCACACATCCTGACCACTTCGTGCTCGACTGCAAGCGGCTGCGCGCGCCGGCGGACATCGCGCGTGCGCTCGATCTGAAGGTGGGTGAGACCGCCGTGGTGATCCGTCGCACATTGCATTTCGGTGGCGAGCCCACCATCCTTGAAGAAATCTGGCTGCCCGGTCCGTTGTTCAAGGGCTTGACGATGGACCGGCTTGCCGACTACCGCGGCCCGATGTACGCCCTGTTCGAGCAGGAATTCTCTGTTCGCATGATCCGCTGCGAAGAGCGGCTCAAGGCCGTTGCGGCCGATGAATCGACTGCCCATGCCTTGGCTGTGGGCGTGGGTACGCCCTTGCTGCAGGTCGAGCGTCTCTCGTTTTCCTACAACGAGCGGCCGGTCGAGTTGCGCAAGGGCTGGTACCGAACCGACAAGCACCACTATCTGAATGCGCTGATTTGAGAGGGCCCCAAAAATCTCCGACAATGCCGCGCTACCCATGAGTACCGATCGCACGCAGGCCTGACACCAAGAGCCTGATCGGTCCGACAACAAGAAACCCATCCAGTCCCATCAGACGTTCTCCGAGGAGCCATGCAAATGGCAGAGGCAAAAGCACCGCCCCGACCGCAGTACCGCAATATCCACGTCACCCAGATCATGCAGTACCGCCTGCCCCTGGCAGGTTACGTGTCCATCCTGCACCGCGTCAGCGGCGCGCTGATGTTCCTGCTGCTGCCCTTCGTGCTGTATCTCTTTGACCGCAGCCTCACCTCCGAGATCGCTTTCGGCCGCTTCCAGGCGCTCACCAGTCACTGGTTTGTGAAGCTCCTGATCCTCGCGCTGGCCTGGGCCTACCTGCACCACTTCTGTGCTGGCGTGCGCCACCTCTTCATGGACAAGCACATGTGGCTTGAAAAGGGTCAGGCCAAGTCGAGCGCCGTGGCCGTGTTTGCCGTGAGCCTGCCGCTGACCGCGCTGGTCGCCCTCAAGCTGTTTGGAGTGTTTTGAGCATGGCCGAGAACAACAACATCGGACCCAAGCGCCTCGTCGTGGGCGCGCACTATGGCCTGCGCGACTGGCTGTCGCAGCGTGTCACTGCCATTGTCATGGCAGTCTTCACCGTCGTGCTGTTGGCTGCGTTTCTGACGGGCAAGAACTTCACGTACCAGGGCTGGGCCGGACTCTTCGCCTCGACCTGGGGCGGGCTGCCGGTCATGAAGCTCCTGACGTTCGTGACCTTCGTGGCGCTTGCCTGGCATGCATGGGTGGGTGTCCGCGATATCTGGATGGACTATGTGAAACCCGTGGGCATTCGGCTTGCCCTGCAGGTGTTCACCGTGTTCTGGCTGCTGGCGTCGGTTGTGTATGCCGGTCTGATCCTCCTGAAGGTGTAAGCAATGACTGCAGTAAAGACGTCTCTTCCCCGTCGCCGCTATGACGCCGTAATCGTCGGTGCGGGCGGCGCGGGCATGCGCTGCTCGCTCCAGCTGGCGCAGGCCGGCCTGAATGTGGCGGTGCTCTCCAAGGTCTTCCCGACCCGTTCGCACACCGTGGCAGCGCAAGGCGGCATCGGTGCCAGCCTGGGCAACATGAGCGAGGACAACTGGTACTGGCACATGTTCGACACCGTCAAGGGATCGGACTATCTGGGCGACCAGGACGCCATCGAGTTCATGTGCCGCGAGGCGCCAAAGGTGGTGTACGAACTCGAGCACTTCGGCATGCCGTTCGACCGCAATCCCGACGGCACGATCTATCAGCGCCCCTTCGGCGGTCACACCGCGAACTTCGGTGAGAAGCCCGTGCAGCGCGCCTGCGCCGCCGCCGACCGAACCGGCCACGCACTGCTGCACACGCTGTACCAGCGCAACGTCGCTGCTCGCACCCAGTTCTTCGTGGAGTGGATGGCACTCGACCTGATCCGTGACGCGGACGGTGACGTCTGCGGTGTGGTGGCCTACGAGATGGAGACCGGCGAGGTCATGATTCTCGAAGCCAAGATCACCGTCTTCGCCACGGGCGGGGCAGGGCGCATCTGGGCTGCGTCGACCAACGCCTTCATCAACACCGGCGACGGCATGGGCATGGCGGCGCGTGCCGGGATCCCGCTTGAAGACATGGAGTTCTGGCAGTTCCATCCCACCGGCGTGGCCGGAGCCGGCGTGCTGATCACCGAAGGTGTACGCGGCGAGGGTGGCATCCTGCGCAACAAGAACGGCGAGCGCTTCATGGAGCGCTACGCGCCCACGCTCAAGGACCTCGCACCTCGCGACTTCGTCTCGCGTTCGATGGACCAGGAGATCAAGGAAGGTCGCGGTTGCGGCCCGAACGGTGATTACATCGAGCTGCACCTGAGCCACCTCGATCCGGACACCATCATCAAGAAGCTGCCGTCGATCCGCGAGATCGCGATCAAGTTCGCGAACATCGACCCGATCAAGGACCCGATTCCTGTCGTCCCGACGATCCACTATCAGATGGGCGGCATCCCGACCAACTACTACGGTCAGGTCGTTGCACCGAAGAACGGCAACCCGAACGCGGTCATCAACGGCCTGTACGCAGTGGGTGAGTGCGCATGCGTCAGCGTGCACGGTGCAAACCGGCTGGGCACCAACTCCCTGCTGGATCTCGTCGTGTTCGGCCGTGCAGCCGGCAACCACATCGTCGAGCAGTTCAAGACAGGCAAGGTGGCCAAGGAGCACAAGGATCTTCCGGCAGATGCTGCCGACCTCCCGATGTCGCGCCTGGCCAAGATCGACGGATCGACCTCGGGCGAAAACACGCAGGTCGTTGCCCAGGCCATCCGCGACAACATGCAGAAGCATTGCGGCGTGTTCCGCACCAGCGCACTGCTGTCCGAAGGCGTAGCCAAGATCAATGAGCTGGCTGCAGCAGCGGAGACCATCCACCTCAAGGACAAGTCCAAGGTCTTCAACACGGCCCGTGTCGAGGCGCTGGAGCTTGCCAATCTGGTGGAGACGGCCAAGGCCACCATCGTGTCCGCCGAGGCACGCAAGGAAAGCCGCGGCGCGCACGCGCACAGCGACTTCCCCGAGCGCGATGACGCCACCTGGATGAAGCACACGCTGTGGTACAGCGAGGGCAATCGCCTTGACTACAAGCCGGTCAACATGAAGCCGCTGACGGTCGAGACCTTCCAGCCCAAGAAGCGCACGTTCTGAGGAGCACCGAATGTCTGCCAATCAATCCAACGAACTGAATGCCGTCGGCCAGGCCGCGGCCGGCAAGCGCGTCGTCAAGTTCAAGGTCTATCGCTACGACCCGGACTCCGGCCAGCCGCCGCGCATGGAAGACATCGAAGTCACGCTCGAGCCTACCGACAAGATGCTGCTTGATGCTCTGATGCGCATGAAGCAGACGAGCGACGACTCGGTGTCCTTCCGTCGTTCCTGCCGCGAGGGCGTATGCGGGTCCGACGCCATGAACATCAACGGCAAGAACGGCCTGGCGTGCATCACCAACCTGCGCGACCTGAAGGAGCCGATCGTCCTGAAGCCGCTGCCCGGCTTGCCCGTGATCCGCGATCTGATCGTGGACATGACCCAGTTCTTCAAGCAGTACCACTCGGTCAAGCCCTATCTGATCAACGACACCATTCCGCCCGAGAAGGAGCGTCTGCAGTCGCCTGCCGAGCGCGAGGAACTCGACGGTCTGTACGAGTGCATTCTCTGCGCGTGCTGCTCGACCAGTTGCCCGAGCTTCTGGTGGAACCCGGACAAGTTCGTCGGCCCGGCCGGCCTGCTGCAGGCCTACCGCTTCATCGCCGACACGCGCGACCAGGCCACCGCCGAGCGTCTGGACAACCTTGAAGATCCATACCGTCTGTTCCGCTGCCACACGATCATGAACTGCGTCGATGTCTGTCCCAAGGGGCTGAACCCGACGCGCGCGATTGGCAAGATCAAGGAACTGATGGTTCGCCGCACGGTTTGATCGCCACGCAAGCGTCATGACGTCCGCACCCCTTCAAGACCACGATCTCGCTCGCCTGCGTTGGCGCGCACGTCGGGGCCTTCTGGAAAACGACCTGATCATGGCGCGTTTTTTCGATCGCTTCGGCAGCACGCTGCCCAAGCCCGAAGTGCAGGCGCTTGAGCGCCTGCTTGAACTGACCGACAACGAACTGCTTGATCTGCTTCTGGCACGCAGGGAGCCGGATGCCGACCTGGCTGATACCGACGTAGTCGCGGTATTGGCCAAGTTGCGCAGCGCTTGAACCCGGCCAATCGCGCACCGGACGCAGCCGTCGCAATACCAACGCACCCAAAGAACAAAAGGGCCCGCCATGCAACTCTCAGACAAGAAAGCCACGCTGTCCTTCTCCGACGGTTCCCCGTCAGTGGACTTCCCGATCTACAAGGGC
>DASSQC010000176.1:0-4490 GCA_035702705.1 Burkholderiaceae bacterium
CTCGAAGAAGTCGATGAAGCAGCCGAGGATGAAGATCAGCACGTTCACGACGATCAGGAAGCCCATCTGCTCGCCGGGCACCTTGTCGAACAGGTGCTTGACCCACTCGGGACCATCAATGCCCTGGAAGGTCAGTGCAAACACCGTGGAACCCACGAGCACGAACAGCACAAAGCAGGACAGCTTGGTGGTGGTGTCCAGGGCCTGGATCATCAGCTTCTTGTCCAGGCGGCGGCGCGAAAAGGCCATCAGCAGGGCACCGACAGCACCCATGGCGCCGCCTTCGGTGGGCGTGGCAATGCCCAGGAAGATCGTGCCCAGCACGAGGAAGATCAGCGCCAGCGGCGGAATCAGCACAAAGGTCACGCGCTCGGCCAGCTTGGACAGCAGACCCAGCTTGAGGAACTTGTTGAACACGGCCAGGACCCAGGCCAGGATCACCGAGGCAGTCACCGACATGACGACGATCTCGTCCTCGGGAATGTCCTTGCGATTCCAGATGGCCTTGACGATGTCGTCATAGAAATGCGCCATCAGCCAACCCACCACCACGCAGGTGACGGCAAGACCCACAAGCGAGGTGTAGCCACCCGAGCCGTTGGGTTCCTTGTAGATGCGTGCCTCGGGCGGCAGCGCCGGCACCCACTTGGGCTTGAAGATCGCCAGCAGAATGATGAAGGCGGCGTACAGGCCGATCAGCATCAGCGCGGGCTCCAGCGCACCGGCGTACATGTCGCCCACCGAGCGGCCGAGCTGGTCGGCCATGATGATGAGCACGAGCGAGGGTGGCACGATCTGCGCCAACGTACCGGAGGCGGTGATGGTGCCCGCGGCAATCGCGCGGTTGTAGCCGTAGCGCAGCATGATGGGCAGGGAGATCAGACCCATCGAGATCACCGAGGCGGCCACCACACCGGTGGTGGCTGCGAGCAGCGCACCGACGAAGATCACCGCCAGCGCGACGCCACCGCGCACCGGGCCGAACACCTGCCCGACGGTTTCGAGCAGATCTTCGGCCATGCCGGATCGTTCAAGGATGATCCCCATGAAGGTGAAGAAGGGAATGGCCAGCAGGGTGTCATTGGCCATGATCCCGTAGATGCGCAGAGGCAGCAGGCCGAAGAAGTTGGCCGGCACCAGACCGAGCTCGATGGCCATGAAGCCGAAGAACATGCCGGTGGCCGCCAGACCGAAGGCCACCGGAAAGCCGGTAAGCAGGAAGAACAGCAGCGCCACGAACATGATGGGCGCGAGGTTCGCGGAGATGAACTGAAGCATGTGCAGAGTCCCTGAGATCTTGTTCTATGCGCGCAGCGCTGACTCGCCGTGCGAGGCCTTGGGCGGGAAGAGGTGCGGCAGGGCACCGGTCAGGAAGCCGAAGCGCTTGATGAGTTCCGAGACGGACTGCGCCAACAAGAGCAGGAAACCCACAGGCAGCATCAGATACACCGGCCAGCGGATCAGGCCCCCCGCGTTCGAGGACATCTCGCTGCTCTTGTACGCATCCATCGCGTAGGGAAACGACAGCCAGACCACGAAGATGCACAGCGGGATCAGGAAGACCACGATGCCGATGATGTCGATCCAGGCCTTGACCTTGTCGGACACGCGGCTGGACACGAAATCGATCCGCACGTGCTCATTGACCAGCAGGGTGTAGGCTGCGGCGCCGAGGAACACGGCGGCAAACAGGTACCACTGCACCTCGAGCCAGGCATTCGAGCTGGTGTTGAACAGTTTGCGGATCACGGCATTGCCGCAGCTGATGAGCACCACGGCCAGCACCAGCCAGTAGACGGCACGGCCGATCTTCAGGTTGACCCAATCGATCCCGCGCGAGATCGCAAGCAATCCATTCACTGTCAGTCTCCTTGTCCCGGTTTGCCTCATGGGCGGCGCGGCAGCCGCCCTCTGTTGTTTCACAGCGCCTTGCCAGCGCGGCGTGCCGTCTTGCCGGATGGGTCTGTGATTCAGACCTCTTGCGCCGACGACGGCTGTTTGTCTTGCTGTGCGCGCCGCGATTCGCAGTGCACATCTGATCGCCCACACCTGCGTCTGATGGTAGCGGTGCATCCGGGCGCATGCAGCCGCCGAATACGGCAGCCCGCAATGTGCCGCAAGCGCGTGCCTGTTTGCTGACAGCCACCTGTCCAAGAGGCCCACGATTCGGCGCAACCCGACGCGCCGCGGCTGCACCTAAGGGAAAACGCGGACCCGATCCACGTGGCGCCGCAGCGTCAGGCCAACACGCTGCGCCAGCGCGCCACCTGCGCACGCACCTGTGCAGGTGCGGTGCCGCCCAGGTGATTGCGCGCCGCCACGCTGCCCTCCAGGGTGAGCAGGGGCAGCACGGCCTCGGTGGCCTGCGGGACGACCTCGCGCAGCTGGGCGAGCGTGAGTGCGCTCAGATCCACGCCCAGGCTGTCGGCATGACGCACGGCATGGGCCACGAGCTCATGCGCGTCGCGAAAGGCCATGCCCTGCTTGACGAGCCAGTCGGCCAGGTCGGTGGCGGTGGCATGGCCGCGCAGGGCGGCGGCGCGCATGGCGGCGGGCTTGACGCGGATGCCGGGCACCAGATCCACGAAGATGCGCAGGGTGTCGAGCAGCGTGTCGACCGTATCGAACAGCGGCTCCTTGTCTTCCTGATTGTCCTTGTTGTAGGTCAGCGGCTGGCCCTTCATGAGAGTGAGCAGGCTCATGAGGTGGCCGTTCACGCGGCCGGTCTTGCCGCGCGCGAGTTCCGGCACGTCCGGGTTCTTCTTCTGCGGCATGATCGATGAGCCGGAGCAGAAGCGGTCGGCCAGGTCGATGAAGCCCACGCTCTGGTTCATCCAGAGAATCAGCTCCTCGGAGAAGCGCGATATGTGCGTCATCACCAGCGCCGCCGCAGCGGTGAATTCGATGGCGAAATCGCGGTCGCTCACCGCATCCAGCGAGTTCTGGCACACGCCCTCGAAGCCCAGGGTGCGCGCCACACGCTCGCGATCGATCGGGTAGCTCGTGCCGGCCAGGGCCGCTGCGCCCAGCGGCAGGCGGTTCACGCGGCGCCGGCAGTCAGCCATGCGCTCGGCATCGCGGCCGAACATCTCCACATAGGCCAGCAGATGGTGGCCGAAGCTCACCGGCTGCGCCACCTGCAGGTGGGTGAAGCCGGGCAGGATGGTGTCGGCCTGCTGTTCGGCCAGATCAACCAGCGCGAGCTGCAAGGCCTTGAGTGCAGCGGTGATGGCATCGATCTCGCCGCGCAGCCACAGGCGGATGTCGGTGGCGACCTGGTCGTTGCGCGAGCGGCCGGTGTGCAGGCGCTTGCCGGCATCACCAATGAGCGCCGTGAGCCGCGCCTCGATGTTCAGGTGCACGTCCTCGAGCTCGACCTTCCACTCGAACCGGCCCGCCTCGATCTCGCTCTTGATTTGCGCCATGCCGCGGCGGATCGCGGCCTCGTCATCCGCACTGATGATGCCCTGCGCGGCGAGCATGTCGGCATGGGCGAGTGAGCCCTGGATGTCTGCGAAGGCCAGACGCTTGTCGAAGCCGACCGAGGCGGTATAACGCAGCACGATGGCGGCAACGGGCTCGGAGAAGCGGGCGGACCAGGCTTCGGTCTTGTTGGCAAGCTGTGAAGTCATGAGGCAGGTTCTCTCGTGTGTGGCTGGCGGTGCAGGTCTGCGCGCCGCCCGGTCAGGCACCGCGGCGCGGCACCTCGCTTGACAATCTTCACCGGCAAGTTGCTCTGGCGATCTGTTCCAGTGATCCTTCCCGGCAATGTATCCCTGCGGCGTAGCGCCCACGACTTGGGGTGCCAGGGTGCAGCAGCTTATGTATCTTTACGGCCGAAAATGATCATTCCAGGCTGTGTAAAGATTCGGTCATCGCTTGCCAGGCGGGCGTTTCAGGCTGATATATGTACCTGATGAATGTGGCTGAAATTGAATGAATCGAGTACTGGCGCGGTTCTTCAGGCCACGGGCGGACCGGGCCGTACACCGCCGGGTGCCCGGCCCGCCCGATTCGCGGGGCGGGATGCGCGTTTTATCTATTCTAGCGATGTTTGGAATCGATATTTTCGATTGATTGTGCACACGCTTTCCAGACTGCCCCCTCCGGATTGAACTGCGATCGACCTGCCCTGGCCCGCAATTGCCCCTCTCCTCAGCGCTTGCTGCCCCCCGACCTCGCCCACCGACCCGTCTCTTGGCCCTGACCCGACCCGCCCCCGCCGCCACAGCACCGGCCACCGCCATCGCCACGCTCACCTCCCGTGCGCCCGTGCTGCCGGACGCCTGCAACTACGGCATTGCGCTGCGCCTGCTGCTCGCGGTCAATGCGGTGGTGCTGGTGGCCACACTGCCGGGCTCGGTCTCGGCCAGCGCCTGGTTCGAGCGTTTTGTGGAACGCGCGGCTGTGCTCGAACCGGCCGCGCTGCTGTCCATCGTGCTGTGCTGCGGCCTGCGCAAGCTCGCGGCGCGCGAGCCGCGCTGGCTGCA
>DASSQC010000177.1:0-6090 GCA_035702705.1 Burkholderiaceae bacterium
GTGCTGATGGGCCCCTCGCTGATGGGCTGGATGTTCCCGGAGTTCAGCGCCTGGCTGTTCCCGGCCGAAAGCAAACCGATCCTCTTCGCGGTGTGCCAGGTGGCGCTCGTGCTCTACATGTTCCTGGTGGGCGTGGAGTTCGATCTGGACCTGCTCAAGACGCGCAAGAAGAGCGCGGCCTCGGTGTCGATTGCCGGCATTGCCCTGCCCTTTGTGTTGGGCATGACCTTTGCCTACTTCATCGCGCATGACAACCGCCTGTTTGCCGAACGCACGACCGACCTGCAGGCCATGCTCTTCCTGGGCGCGGCCATGTCCATCACGGCCTTTCCGATGCTGGCGCGCATCATCCTGGAGCAGGGTCTGGCCAAGACTTCGCTGGGCACGCTGGTGCTGGCGGCGGGCTCCATTGATGACGCCATTGCCTGGTGCGTGCTGGCCTTTGTGCTGGCGAGCTTCAAGAGCGAATGGACGATCGCGCTGTTTGCCCTGGGCGGCGGGCTGGCCTTCGTGGGGGTGTGCTTCTACGTGCTGCGGCCGCTGCTGCGTCACCTGGGCGAGCAGACCGAACGCACGGGCCGGATCTCGGAGAGTTCGCTGGCCATCGTGCTTGCGCTGCTGATGCTGGCCGCCTGGTTCACCGACGTGATCCAGCTCTACGCCGTCTTCGGCGCCTTCGTGCTCGGCGTGGTCATGCCGCGCGGCAAGTTTGCGCAGGAGCTGCACCGGATCATCTTCCCCATCACCACCGTGCTGCTGCTGCCCACCTTCTTCACGTACTCGGGCCTGAACACGAAGATCGGCCTGGTGAACACGCCCGAGCTCTGGATGCTCGCAGGCATCGCCCTGCTGGTGGCCTGCGTGGGCAAGGGCTTTGGCTGCAACGCCGCCGCGCGCCTGAACGGCGAGCCGCACCGCGAGGCCCTGGCCATCGGCACGCTCATGAATGCACGCGGCCTGATGGAACTCATCATCCTGAACATCGGCCTGCAGAAGGGCATCATCCAGCCCACGCTCTTCACCATCATGGCGATGATGGCGATCATCACCACGCTCATGGCCACGCCGATCTTCGAGCGTATCTACGGCACGCCGGCTTCGCGCGCGGCCAGTGGCGGGTTGCCGCCACCGCTGCGAAGCTGATCGCCGCGCTGCTCGCGACCCACAGCCCCTGAAGTGCAATCCGCGCTCTAGGTGCGGTTCTTCAGGCATGTCTGCCCCAAGAGCCGCACCAGAAGCGCGGATTGTGTTTTCTGTCTTCGCGCTGCAGACCGGGCCGCAGCGTGCGAAGTGCGCTCAACGCCACCAGCGCGGCGGCGGGTCCGGGACGTAGCGCGCCTGCTCCGGGAAGGGGTTGGGCTGCGCGGGCGGGTTGCCCCACCAGGTGCGCGGGATCACGCCCTGGGCCATGAGGTTCTCACGGCTGTCGTAGTAGATGGTGATGACCTCGGCCGGGCGGCGGCTGGCGCGCTCGAACGTGGTGCGCCCGGCGTAGGAGTACTCGCTGGCGCCATGGCCGGTGCCCAGACGCTCCTGGCGCTGCTGCGGGGCGGCAGCGCCAAAGCCCTTGTTCATCGCGGAGGCCTCCGGGCTGCGGGCGGCATCCGCACTGGAAGAAGACGGCGCTCCGGCGCTGGGCGTGGCCGGCGCAGGGGCAGACTCCGCCGCAGCACCCGGCTTGGCCGCACCACCGCGGCCTTCAAACCAGGGGGCGGGTGCGGTGTTCACCGGCGGCTCCCAGCGCGGGGCCTGCTCGCGAAACAGCGCCACGCCGATCACGCCGACGTTGTCCGGCCGACCGGTGCGCGCGGCATAGCTGTCGGGCAGGGCGGTGAACACGAACTGCGCAATCCGCGAGTCGCTCTTGCGCCAGCCCAGAATCTGCGCCTGCTGATAGGGCGAGAAGACGTAGCCGTCCTGGTCCGGCGCAGCGGTGTCGCCCGTGACCACATTTACACCATCCACCGACATCACGGCCAGCACCCGTTCGCCGCGCGGATTGCGCACCGAGATGGCGTAGCGGCTGCCCGGCGTGCCTTCCACGTACCAGCGGCCGCGGTGCTGATACACCGGCAGCTCGCGGCCCGTGTCGCGATCAATCACGTCCACGTCCGCCAGGCGCCCCACGGCGTGGGCCGGTGCGGCACTGAAGGCGCCGGCCAGCGCGGCGGCGGCAAGGGTCAAGCTGAGCGGGATGTTCTTCATGGTCTTGCTCCTGAGCAGCCCTTGGAGGCGGGCTGTTAAGGCTTCAACGGAGCAAGTCCCCGGATGGGGTTAGCGCAAGTGGTGTCGATCTGTGCGGCAGATGTAACCGGACGCTGCGGGGCCGCAGCAGCAGCTCGCTCAGTGCCGAAACACCTTGTTGGCGCCGATCATCGTCAGCTCCACCCAGCTGGAGCCTGAGCGGTCATTGCTGCCGAAGGAGACGACGAAGTCGCCCACATCGAAGCCGCGCAGGGACTCCAGGCCCTTGATGAGACCTTCGCGGGTGGGGCTCTGGCCGGCGCGGCGCAGGCCCTCGGCCATGACCTTGGCGGAGATGTAGCCCTCCAGGCTCGTGAAGTCGAAGTCGTTGTGGCCGGCCGCGATCATGGTCTTCTGGTACTCGCGCACGATGGCCTTGGTGCGGTCCCAGGGGAAGGGCACCACCTGCGAGATGCCCACGCCGTTGCCGGCCTCGCCCAGCGCGTCGGCCAGGGCGGTGGAGCCCACGAAGCTCACGTTGTAGAAGGTGCCGGTGTAGCCGCGCTTGCGCGCTTCCTTGATGAAGGCGGCGCAGGAGCTGTAGGCCGAGATCTGCACGATCACGTCCGGCTTGGAAGGCAGCAGGGCGTCGAGCGCCTTGGCCACGTCGGTGCTGTTGCGCTCCACGGTGCCGGTGGCCACGATGGACAGATTCAGGGCCTTGGTGGCGCGCTGCACGCCGGCCAGCCCGGCCTGGCCGTAGGTGTCGTTCTGGTGGAAGACGGCGATGCGCTTCATGCCCACGCTGGAGAGCTGCTTGACGATGTGTTCGGTCTCGTCGAAGTAGCTGGCCCGCACATTGAAGATGTAGCGGCTCATCGGGTTGCGCAGGGCCTCGGCGCCGGTGAAGGGCGCCACGAAGGGCACGCGCGCCTCGGTGAAGATGGGCTTGGCCGCCAGGCTGGTGGGCGTGCCGACATAGCCGAACAGCGCAAAGACCTCGTCCTCGTTGAGGAAGGCCCGGGTGTTGGCGGCGGCACGGTCGGCCTCGTAGCCGTCGTCACGGGTCTTGATGACGACCCGGCGGCCGTTCACGCCGCCCTGGGCGTTGAGTGCATCGAAAAACACCTTGGCGCCCAGGTTCATGCGCACGCCCAGGGCCTGCGCCGGGCCGGAGAAGGGCGCGCTCTGGCCCAGCAGGATGCGCGTGTCGCTCACGCCGGGCTCGGCCTGCGCCACACCGCCGGCCAGCAGGGCGGCGCTCACAGCGAGTGTTCGGACCAGGGCGCGCGACAGGGCAGACCTCAGAGGAGCGGGCAGCGGCATGACGGGCCTTTCCAGCGGGTTGGGACGTGTTCGGCTTGTTCGGATTGTGCCGAAACGACCCCGCTTCGGCGATGCCCGATTGACGAATCGTCGCGACCCGGCCGCCGGGTGGCAGCGCGGTCTGGCGCGGGGGCCCGCCTAGCGGCGGCGGAACCGGAACACCGCCAGCTCGCCGCGCAGATTGGGCAGCAGGCTCACGGGCCGGCCGTGATGCAGGGCCACGCGATCCTCGACATCCAGACCGAACCGGGCGGCGAGGTCGGCAAAGTCATTGAGTGTGGCGCAGCGGATGTTGGGCGTGTCGTACCACTGGTAGGGCAGGGTCTCGCTGACGGGCATGCGGCCGCGGATGAGCTGCCAGCGGTGCGGCCAGTAGCCGAAGTTCGGGAAGGACAGGATGGCCTCGCGGCCGACGCGCGCGATCTCGGCCAGCATGGGTTCGACGCGCTGCATCTGCTGCAGGGTCTCGAGCTGCAGCACGACGTCGAAGGCGTTGTCCTCGAAGAGACTCAGGCCGGCTTCGAGATCCTGCTGGATCACGTCCACGCCGCGCTTGAGCGTGCCGAGTACAGCGGCATCATCGCCATCCACACCGAGCACGGTGCAGCCCTTGTGGTCGCGCAGCCACGCAAGCAGCTCGCCGTCGCCGCAGCCCAGGTCCAGCACGCGGCTGCCCTGGGGCACCCATTGGGTCACGTAGAGCTGATCGGGGCGCAGGCTCATGCGGCAGCCTCCAGACCCGGATTTGAGAGGCAAGAATGGCTCTGGGCGCGGTTCTTCAGACCAAAATGGCTGGAAATCCGCGCCAGACAAGCGAAAAGGCCTTTGAGTATTCGAGCGCTGCGCTGCATGCCTACACCTCGATCCGCTCGAAGTAGGCCCGCATGGCGGCGTGATAGCGCGCGTCGTCGAGCAGGAAGGCGTCGTGCCCGTGCGGGGCGTCGATCTCGCAGTAGCTCACGCGGTGGCGGTTGGCCACCAAGGCCTTCACGATCTCCCGGCTGCGCTCCGGCGAGAAGCGCCAGTCGGTGGTGAAGCTGGTCAGGAAGAACTGCGCGCGGGCGGGCGCGAGGGCTTTGGCCAGATCACCGCCGTGGTCCCGCGCGGGGTCGAAGTAGTCCAGCGCCTTGGTGATGAGCAGGTAGGTGTTGGCGTCGAAGTAGCTGCTGAACTTGTCGCCCTGGTAGCGCAGATAGCTCTCGACTTCGAAGTCGGTGCCGAAGTCGAAGCGCGGTGCGTCGCCCTTGAGCTGGCGGCCGAACTTCTCGGCCATGTCGTCGCCGGACAGATAGGTGATGTGGCCGATCATGCGCGCCACGCGCAGGCCGCGCTTGGGCACCACGCCATGGGCGTAGTAGTCGCCGCCATGAAAGTCCGGGTCGGAGAGGATGGCCTGGCGCGCCACGTCATTGAAGGCGATGTTCTGCGCCGAGAGCTTGGGCGTGGAGGCGATCACCACGCAGTGGCCCACGCGCTCCGGATACTGGATGGCCCAGCTCAGCGCCTGCATGCCGCCCAGGCTGCCGCCCATGACGGCCGCAAAGCGATCGATACCGAAGTGGTCGGCCAGCCGCGCCTGGGCCTGCACCCAGTCCTCCACGGTCACCACCGGGAAGTCGCGCCCCCAGGGGCGGCCGGTGGCCGGATTGATGCTGGCCGGGCCGGTGGAGCCGAAGCAGCTGCCCAGGTTGTTGACGCCAATGACGAAGAAGCGGTTCGTATCCACCGGCTTGCCCGGCCCGACCATGTTGTCCCACCAGCCGATGTTCTTCGGGTCGTCGGCATAGTGGCCGGCCACGTGGTGCGAGGCGTTGAGCGCATGGCACACCAGCACGGCATTGCTCTTGGCGGCGTTCAGGGTGCCGTAGGTCTCCACGCGCAGGTGGTAGGGGCCAAAGCTCGCGCCCGAGCGCAGGCGCAGCGGATCGCCGAAGCCGATGTCGGTGAACTGAACGACGCCCTGATCCACGATCTCTTGTTCCTAGGGCCTGTCAACACTTCTTCTGCGAGTGCGAACCGGCCCTGCCCAAAGAAAAACCCCGCAGGACTCGCAAAGAGGGCCGGCGGGGTTCCGATTCCTCTTTAGCCGCATTTGTCGTGCTCTTTCGAACACCGCGCCCGCAAGCAGGAATGCAAATCGGCGCGTTGGGCTGGATTGTATGCGCTAGTCCCGGGTCAGCGTGCAGCTGTCGCCCACGCCCTCGCGCCAGACGCGCACGCGCGAAAGCGGTACGCCCTGCTGCGCGAAATGCGCGGCAATGAAGCTGCACAGGTTCTCGAGCGTGGGCACGCCCAGTCCGGGCACGTCATCCAGAAAGTGGTGGTCCAGCTGCTCGCGCACGGCGGCGAGGTGCTGGCGAATCAGCCCGAGGTCCATGACCATGCCGGTGGCGGCGTCCGGCGTGCCGCGCACGGCCACCTCGGCAAAGTAGGTGTGGCCATGCACGCGGCGGCTGCCGGCGGCCTCGATCTCGCGGCGCAGGGTGTGGGCGGCTTCGAAGTTGAAGCGCTGGGAGATTTCGTGGGGCATGAATGATGACGGCGCCTGCGCGCCATGACGTCGGCTTGGCCTTCGATGAC
>DASSQC010000178.1:0-2810 GCA_035702705.1 Burkholderiaceae bacterium
GGCTCAGCGCCTCGGGCGCGACCGCATCGCTGGGGCCTGGGTCCGTGAGCAGCGCGGCGTTGTTGATCAGCACGAGGTCCGACGGACTTTGCGAGCGCAGCCAGGTCTCCAGGCGCGCGGCCACGGGCAGCGGATCGGACAGATCGGCGGCCCACTGCTCGGCGCGGCCGTCGAGTGCCGCAGCCTGCCTGCGGGCGATGCCCAGCACGCGATGCCCCGCCTCGGCGCAGGCCTGCGCCAGACCGAGACCGAGGCCGCGTGAACTGCCGGTGATGATGAAAAGCGGGGTGCTCATGACAGGTGCTCCTTGTGAATCGGTGCAATGGGTTTCAGAACGGCGCAGGGCAATCGAATTCCAGCAGCTCGCCGCTGACCGGATGCGGAATGCGCAGCCACTGCGCGTGCAGCAGCAGCCGGGGGGCCGCGGCACGTACTGCCGGATCGGCATAGAGCGCGTCGCCCAGGATGGGGTGGCCCAGGTGCAGCATGTGCAGGCGCAGCTGGTGCGAGCGGCCGGTCACCGGTTCGAGCCGCACCCGCGTGGTCTGTGCGTGCGGGTCGCGGGCAAGCACAGTCCAACGAGTGAGCGAGGGCTTGCCGTGCACCGCATCGATCTTCTGGCGCGGCCGATTGGGCCAGTCGCAGATCAGTGGCGCATCGACCGTGCCGGTGTCCTCGGCGAGCAGACCGGCCACCACCGCGATGTAGCGCTTGTCGACGCGACGCTGCTCGAAGGCCATCGACAGGGCACGTTGTGCCATCAGCCCGAGGCCGAAGACCATCAGGCCCGAGGTCTCCATATCGAGACGGTGCGCCACGCGTGCTTCCGGCCAGCGCTGCTGCACCCGCCAGGCCAGGCTGTCGAGCTTTTCGGCGCCGCGGCCGGGCACGGCAAGCAGCCCGCTGGGCTTCGCGGCCACCACGATCGAGGCGTCTTGATGCAGGATCTGCACGTCCATGGCTGCCATGCTAGAGGCAGGCGCCCAAGCGCCGATTAGGTCGGATCGGGGGTGCGCGGGTACACTTCAGGTCGTTGCGTCTTATCGCGGCTGCTGTGTCTGTATTCAGACGGCCCGCATCCAATTCACGGGTTGCACACCTCGCCCGCTGTCTTTTTGCACTGGACGCCACGCGAAGCACGCCTTCGCCAGTCCATCGGCACTGTTGATTCCCCGGTTGTTGCGCAGCCTTGCTGCACGCGAACACGCCTTCGTGGCGTGATTCTTCGATTGAACCGGGCTTGATCGTTCTCGATGTTTTCCATGTCCTTGCAACCCGTCGGGTTCGCGAGGCGAGATCGTTTTTGCAGGTTCTTTCATGACACAACCGACCACCGGCTTCTCCTCCTTCAATCTGGCCGAACCCATCCTCGCCGCGGTCCATGCCGCCGGCTTCACCGAACCCACACCCGTGCAGGCTGCATCCATTGCACCCGCGCTCGAAGGCCGCGACCTGATGGTCAGCGCCGAGACCGGCAGCGGCAAGACCGCGGCCTTCCTCCTGCCTGCGCTGCACAAGCTCACGCTGAACAAGCCCGCCGGCGGCGACAAGACCCGCGCCCAGCGCGGCGAGCCGCGCGTGCTGATCCTCACGCCCACGCGCGAACTGGCGCAGCAGATCGAGAAGCAGACCCAGCTCTTCGGCCGCAACCTGAAGTGGCTCAAGATCGCCACCATGCTCGGCGGCATGCCCTATCACGTGCAGATGAAGGCCCTGCGCGGCGGTCTGGACGTGATGATCGCCACCCCGGGCCGTCTGCTGGACCACATCCAGAGCGGCAAGCTGGACCTGTCGACCGTCGAAACCCTGATCCTGGACGAGGCCGACCGCATGCTCGACATGGGCTTCATCGAGGACATCGAGGCCATCTGCGCGGCCACCCCGGCCACGCGCCAGACCGTGATGTTCAGCGCCACCTTTGCCGGCCGCCTGGCCACGCTGGCGCGCGACATGCTGCGTGACCCGCAGCGCATCGAGCTCAACAGCCAGCGCGACCAGCACGCCAGCATTACCCAGCATCTGCACTGGGCCGACGACGAATCGCACAAGAACGCGCTGCTCACGCACTGGCTCACGCGCGACAACCTGGACCAGGCCATCGTCTTCACCAGCACGCAGGAAGATGCCGACTGGCTCGCCGGCGCGCTCGAAGAGCGTGGCCACGCCACGGCCGCCCTGCATGGCGGGCTGCCCCAGCCCAAGCGCAACCGCATCCTGCAGAGTCTGCGCAGCGGCCGCGTGCGCGTGCTCGTGGCCACCGATGTGGCTGCGCGCGGCATTGATGTGCCCACCATCAGCCACGTCATCAACTACGGCCTGCCGATGAATGCCGAGGACTATGTGCACCGCATCGGCCGCACCGGCCGCGCGGGCCGCGCGGGCACCGCCATCACCCTGGCTGTGGCCGACGACAAGTTTAAGATCCGTCGCATCGAGCGCTTCACCGGCCGGGCCATTCCCGCCGCGGTGGTGGAAGGCCTCGAGCCGCAGCGCGCGATCCCCGGATTCAAGGACGGCCGTCCCGGCCAGCGCCGTGATCGCCCGTATGGTGATCGTGCGAATGGCGATCGTCCGGCCCGCCCCTGGGACGGCGAGCGCGCTGCCCGCGGCAATGCGCCAGGCGCCGATGCTCGCGGCCCCTGGACCAAGCCGGCACCGGCATGGCGCAAGGACGAACGCGGCGGTGCAGGCGAATACCGCCAGGCTCGCGAAGGCCGTGGCGGCTTCGGTGGCCCGGCACGGACCAGCAGCGGTGGATTTGCCGCCGAAGGTCGTGCGCCAGCCGGCAGTGATTCCCGTGCTCCGCGCGA
>DASSQC010000179.1:0-3057 GCA_035702705.1 Burkholderiaceae bacterium
CCGCTCACCCAGCGCAGTCCGCGGCAGACCGGGTCGCTGCTTGCGCGGCCCTGCAGCAGGCACTTGGCCGCTTCCGGGTTCTGCTGGACGGCGAACATCGTGCGCGCCGCCACCGCGGTGTCGGGGAAGTCGCTGAACAGACCGTCGATGCCGGCTTCATAGAACGCCAGGTACTCGTTCACCGGGTTGCCGGCGTAGGTGCTGGCCAGGCGGCGCTGCTCGTTGCGGAAGGTGTAGCCGTGCACCAGCAGGCCGGCGGCCTTGGCGTTCCTGATCACGTCGGTGGGCGGCAGCAGCTTGCGGTCGGCATCGTTCACCAGACCGTCGCCATTGACGTCGGCGCACTTGCCGGCCTCGACCTTCACGCAGGCGCTGCTGATGAGATAGAACTTCCAGGGGCCGATGCCGTCGGCATAGCTGCGTACCTCGGCCAGACCGGCGGGCGTGACAAGATCGGCGTAGCTGCCGGCGCGGCCGGCCACGGTCCAGTCGTAGGGGCGGTCCGAGGGCGGGGCGTAGGCCAGCTTGCCGTCCGGCCCGACGCTGTCGGCGTCGATCAGCTGGATCAGGCGCACGCTGGTCTTGCCGCGCAGGTACTTCAGGTTCGCCTGCTCAAAGCTCTGGATGAACACCGGTGCGCTGCGGTGGTTCCAGCCGGCGCGTTGCAGGGCGTTCAGCAGCCGATCCTCCAGCGCCAGATTGAGCTGCTGGTGGTAGGTCGGGTGCTTGGTCTCGGGGTAGATGCCGATCACGCGACCTTCCTCGACGCTCTTGCGCTTGGCCAGATCGATGATCTGATCCAGGGACGGGATCTTGAACAGGCCGTTGAAGCGCTGGTCGCGCTCGCCAAAGGGCTGCACGGCGCGCAAGGTCTGGATCTCGGCCCAGGTGAAGTCGCTGGCGAAGAAGCCTTCCTCCGGAATGCCGTCCACCACGGCCGTGCGCCTGCGGTTGGCAAACTGCGGCAGGTCCTTCACATTGGTGGTGTTGATCATGTTGGGCTCGTGCCGCGCGATCAGCACGCCATCCTTGGTGGCCACCAGATCCGGTTCGATGTAGTCCGCACCCATCTCGATGGCCAGGGCATAGGCCTCCAGCGTGTGCTCCGGCAGATAGCCGCTCGCGCCGCGGTGGCCGATCACCAGCGGCCGAGCCTTCGGCACCCGATCGCCGCGCCAGCCCTGGGCGCCGGTGCTGTGGCCCGGGCTCTGGACGGTCTGCGCATGGGCGGGCTGCGGAATCATCATGGCCATGCCAATGGCCGCGCAGCCGGCAAAGGCGGCCGCCGCACGAATGAGGTTCAAGCGCATTGCATTCTCCGGTTCGTCATGGCGACCGCAGGGGGCGGGCCGCATGCGCACCGTAGGCAGGGCGTCTTTCAGTTCCGTGAAGCTCGCGCGACAGCTCGACGATGTTGCATCCACTTACCCAAAGCGCAGGATGCGCACCGTCGCGCGCAGGACGGCGTGCGCCGGCTCAGCGTGAGGGTGCGGCGGCCATCACCTCATCCAGCCAGCGCAGGAAGGCGGCCACGTCCAGGGGCTTGGTGAAATAGCGGTCGAAGCCGGCCTGCATGCCCAGTTCGCGGTCGTGTTCCATGGCGTTGGCCGACAGGCCGGCCATCGGCGTGCGGGCCAGCGCCGGCATCCTGCGCAGGCGGCTGCACAGGGTGTAGCCATCCATGCCGGGCAGGGCGATGTCCACGATCACCATGTCTGGCGGGTCGTCCTGCACGCGTGCCAGCGCCGTCTCGGCATCGCCCACGGCCTCCAGGCGTACCGCCGGCCGCAGACGCATCACCTCGACCAGCAGCTGCACGTTGGCCGGGTTGTCCTCCACATAGAGCACGCGGTAGTGCCCGGCGCGATCCGCCGGCACCGGCTGGATCACGGGGGCGTCCACCCGCGGCCGCGCGTCGCTCAGCGTGGCGGCGGGCAGGCGTACGGTGAAGGTGCTGCCGCTGCCCGGGACCGACTCCACCGCCAGGCTGCCCTGCATGAGTTCGACCAGACGCCTTGCAATCACCAGACCGATGCCCGTGCCTTCCACCGGGCCCTGCTCCGCGCCCAGACGGTTGAAGGGCTGGAACAGTCCCGCCATCTGCGCCGGCGTCATGCCGGCACCGGTGTCCGCAACGCGCAGCAGCACGTCGTTGCCGGATCGCAGGACCTCGACGTTCACGGTGCCACCCGGCCGGTTGTACTTGCAGGCGTTGGACATCAGATTCACCAGTACCTGGCGCAGGCGCGTGGTGTCGGCCAGCACGGCCAGCTCGGCGTCCACCGGCGTGACCTGGACCTCGACCCGGGCCGACTGCGCCACGCCGTGCACCAGCTGCACGCAGCTGGCCAGCAGCGGCGCCACAGGCACGGCATCGCGCGACACCACCATCGAGCCGGCCTCGATGCGCGACAGGTCGAGCACGTCGTTGATCAGCTCGAGCAGATGCCAGCCCGCGGACTCGATGTGCGCGAGCTGCTGATCCACGCCGGCCGGCGCGGCCTGCAGGCGCAGGCGCAGCACCTGCGCGAAGCCCAGGATCGCGTTCAGCGGGGTGCGCAGCTCATGGCTCATGCGCGACAGGAATTCCGACTTGGCACGATTGGCCTGCTCGGCGGCCTGCAGGGCCTTCTTCAGCTCCGCAGTGCGCTGCGCGACGCGGCTTTCCAGCTCCTGATTGAGCTGCTGCAGCGCCTGCTCGGCCTCCACGCGCGCGGTCACATCCACGAACGAGGTCACCGTGGCGTGCGGCGTCTGTGCGCCCGCCGCGATCAGCGGCTGGGAGTTGATCGAGATCCAGACCCGGCGGCCGTCGGGGCGGTCCACGCCCATCAGCACCTCGCGTACCGGCTGGCCGGTGCGCTGCGCCAGCACCGAGGGATGCTGGTTGAAGTCGAAGGGCCGGCCGTCGGCTGCCATGGCGTGCCAGCGCGGGTCCATCGAGTCCACGCCGAGCAGCTGCGCACGGCTCAGGCCCAGGATGCGGCAGGCGGCGTCATTGCAGTCCAGCACGCGGTCATTGGCGTCCTGGAACACCACCCCCTCGGCCAGGGCCTG
>DASSQC010000180.1:0-7831 GCA_035702705.1 Burkholderiaceae bacterium
CGCGAGCAGCAGGAACACGAAGTGCGGCATGCCGGGCACCACGCCCAGGATGGCCAGGCAGCCCGCCGAGATGCCCAGGGCCTTGGGCGCGACCGACATCTGCTTGATGAGCTGGCCGCCGATGTCCTCGGAGTCCCCGACCCGGGAAACGATCAGACCCGCGGCGATCGAGATCACCAGCGAAGGCACGCTGGCCACGAGCGCATCACCGATCGACAGCAGCACGTAGTTGTTGGCTGCATCGGCCATGGACAGATCGTGCGCCACGACGCCGTAGGCAAAGCCGCCGATCATCGTGATGAACAGGATCAGGATGGCAGCGACCGCGTCGCCACGCACGTACTTGGAGGCACCGTCCATGCTGCCGTAGAAGTCGGCCTCCTGGGCCACCTCGGTGCGGCGCTTGCGGGCCTCCTTCTCGTCGATCAGTCCGGCATTGAGATCGGCATCGATCGCCATCTGCTTGCCGGGCATGGCATCCAGGGCGAAGCGCGCGCCGACCTCGGCAATGCGCCCTGCGCCCTTGGTGATCACCACGAAGTTGATGACCATCAGGATGGCGAACAGGATGATGCCCACGAAGAAGTTGCCGCCGATGATCACGTGCCCGAAGGCCTCGATCACCTTGCCGGCAGCGCCGGTGCCCTCGTGGCCGTGCATGAGGATGGCCCGCGTGGATGCCACGTTCAGCGACAGGCGCATGATCGTGGTGATCATCAGGATCACCGGGAAGGACGAGAAGTCCAGCGGCTTGATGGTGAACACGGCGACCATCAGCACCACCAGGCTCACCGCGATGTTGAAGGTGAACAGCAGATCCAGCAGCAGGGGCGGCAGGGGCAGGATCATCATGACCAGGATCATGAGGATCAGGAAAGGCAGCGCGAGGGTCGCGAGCGGGATGTCGCGAAGTCCGAATTGATCCAGGGTCTGCTTCAGTTTCATGATTCAGTGGCTCAGACGGTCTTGGGCTGGGGATCCAGCGGGTCCATGCCTGCCGGGACAGGGATACTGCTCGGAGCGGCCGGCGAACTGGCCTCGCCGCGCAGGGATGCATTGAGCTGGAACACGTAGGCCAGCACCTGCGCCACCGCGGCGTACAGGGCGGTCGGGATCTCCTCCTCCAGCTCGACATGGGTGTAGAGCGCGCGAGCCAGCGGCGGCGCTTCGAGCAGGGGCACCTTGTGCTCGGCGCCGAGCTCGCGGATCCTGGCGGCCACGGCATCCACCCCCTTGGCCACCACCTTCGGCGCACCGCCCGTGGCTTCGTCCCAGGCCAGCGCCACCGCATAGTGCGTCGGGTTGGTGACGATCACCGTGGCCTTGGGGACTGCAGCCATCATGCGCTGGCGGGCCGCCTGGCGCTGCAGCTGGCGGATCTTGTTCTTGACCTCCGGATTGCCTTCGGTCTCCTTGTGCTCCTGGCGCATTTCCTCAACAGTCATCTTGAGGTTTTCCTTGTGGCGCCAGATCTGCAGGGGGACATCAAGTGCAGCGACCACGACCACAAGGCCGATGAGCCAGAACACGGCCTTGAGCAGCGTGAAGCCGGCCTCCGGCAGGGCGGACTGCAGCGGCATCGTCGTCAATGACATCCACTGGCTGCCATGCGTCCAGGCGATGTAGCCGGTCAGCCCAACCAGCGCCATGAGCACGATGAACAACTTGAGGTTCTCCACCAGGGACTGGGCGGAGAGCAGGCGGCCAAACCCACTGATCGGATCGAGTCGATTGAACTGGGGCAGCAGGGGCTTGCCGGTGAAGATGAAGCCGCTGACCGCCACGGCACCGGCGGCGCCAACCAGTGCGCCGGCAATGCCGAAGGGCACCCAGACTTCGAGGGCGCCAACGAGCTGGCCATGGATGAGATTGGAGGCGTACGCGTCGGTGAGGGCTGCGCGATCAAAGCGCAGGCCCGTGCGCATGAGCACCGTCAGGCGCTCGAACACCCAGGGCATGAGCACGCCCAGCATGGCGAAGCTCGCACCGAGGACGAGCGCATGCCCGACGTCGCGCGAGCGCGCGACTTGTCCCTCTTCGCGTGCACGCTCAAGTTTGCGCGCTGACGCGGGTAGAGACTTGTCCTGACCGCTTTCTTCTGCCATGGGCTGCCGAGCACTCTGGGTGCGCACCCCGGAAGTGGAGTGCTATCGGCAGCATTATTCGAAGACTTGAGCGCGCGAAATGCCGGGAAAGACGGGCAAAGGCCCGTCTGTTTCCGGCAAGTGGCTGAGCGAGGGGGCGTTGACGATCCGTCGCCCCCCGGCGCGGCAGCTCAGAAACCCAGCGACGCCAGCAGATCGTCCACGTCGCCCTGCCCCTTGACCACATCGACGCGTGCCTCGGGATTGACGACCGGACCACCCAGCTTTTCGTCCTGCTTGATCTTCTGGCGCTGCTCGGGCGGGGTGACCTCGACCAGGAGCTTGACCAGCTGGGTTTCCATGTTGCCTGCCAGGGAGACCACCTTGCGGATCACCTGACCGGTCAGGTCATGGAAGTCCTGGGCCATCATGATGTCAGTCAGGGTGGCGTTGGTCTTGGCGGTATTTGCAATGACGGCGTCCACGAAGTCGAGCACGCCACCGGTGGCGACCGCCTTAACCGGGTTCTCCAGCAGGGCGGCACGCGCAGCCTTCGCGCGCTCGGCCAGGGCATCCTGCTCGGACTGGGCAACCTCCACCGCGTTGAGCACCTTTTCGGCAGCCTCGCCGGTAAGACGGGCGATGTAGGTGAGGCGGGATTTGGCGTCCGGCAGGTTGGACAGCGAGTCTTCGATCTCGTTGTAGTAGCCGAGGTCGCGCAGCGTGTTGTGCAGGGTCCGCGTGAGCTCGCCCACACGCTGGTAGACGTGCACCACACCGGATTCCGGCGCAATGCTGGGCATCGGTCCGGCGGTCAAGCCGGGGCGGCTGCTTGCAGGTGCGGCAGCCGGTGTGCTGGCGGGCGCGGGGCTCGATGCCGCCGTATCAAACAGCGCATCGAGATCCATGTCGTTGATGGCAGTGGCCTGATCCATGATGAACAGCCCTTTCTCAGGCGGGTTGAGCCATCTTGGCAAGAATCTTCTGCAGCTTTTCCTCAAGGGTGCCCTTGGTGAACGGCTTGACGATGTAGCCGGCTGCACCGCTTTGGGCTGCCAGGACGATGTCCTCCTTGCGCGCCTCGGCAGTGACCATGAGCACGGGCAGATGCTTGATCGCCGGATCGGCCTTGATGGCCTGAAGCAGCTCGAATCCGTTCATGTTGGGCATGTTGATGTCGCTGACCACGAAGTCGAAGTGGGCGGACTTCAGCATGTTGAGTGCCACCTGGCCGTCTTCGGCTTCATCGGCATTGCTGTAGCCGAGTTCCTTGAGCAGGTTGCGCACGATGCGGCGCATGGTGGAGAAATCGTCAACGATCAGGAACTTCATTTCGGCAGACATCGGTCAGCTCCTCGGTATGCAGGGATTCCGGGTTTGGGTTGTGTTTCGGCAGTTCGGGGCGGAGTCTTGAGCGCTTGCTAGCGCGGAATAGTCACCACAAAGGGCTTCTGTTCCGCGGACTGGGGCATGCTGGGTGGTACGGCAGCCGCCGGCAGTGCAGCGCTGGGGATTGCACCCGGCGGCGCTACGCCTTGCGTTGGCGCAGCCGCCGAGGCCTCCATCACCTTCATGAACGGGGTCTTTTCCACAGGCTCCGGTTCCGGTGCGCGCGCCGCAGCGGCCAGGTCGTCGGCTGCAGCACGCGTCAGCACCACGATGCTGATCCGTCGATTCACATCGGCATCGGGCACCGTGCCTTCCATGGGCTGACTGGCAGCCAATCCAACCACGCGGACAATCTTCTGCTCCTGCATGCCACCCACCAGCAGCTCCCGGCGTGATGCGTTGGCACGATCCGCTGACAGCTCCCAATTGCTGTAGCCCATCTCTGTGCTGCCGAACGGTCGTGAATCGGTGTGTCCCGACAGCGAGACCTTGTAGTCGACGGTATTGAGCACAGCTGCAATCTCGCGAAGCAGGCCGCGCATGTAGTCCTTGACCACAGCCGAGCCGGTGTCGAACATCGGGCGCCCCTGCTCATCGACGATCTGGATCCGCAGACCCTCCTTGGTGACATCCAGGCGGACCTGGGACTTGTAGTCGGCCAGCTTCGGATTGTTGGTGATGGCCTGCTGGACCTTGTCCTTCAACACGGCCATCGCAGCCTGGTCCACCTTGGCGATTGCTTCGCGCGCCTCACGCTGGATGCGGCGCTGCTCGTCCGGGTCCTGCCCCTTGTGCATGTTGGCCGAGCGGCGAGACAGATCCTCACCCCCCCCCATGACCAGACTGGTCGCGTCGCCGGCGCCCGAGCCCCCGGTCAGGGTGAGTGCGATCGGGTTGGTGAAGTAGTCCGAAATGCCCTTGAGGTCACCCTTGGTGGTCGAGCCCAGCAGCCACATCAGAAGGAAGAACGCCATCATGGCCGTCACGAAGTCGGCGTACGCAATCTTCCATGCCGCACCGTGGTGCCCGCCGGACACCTTCTTGATGCGCTTGATGATGATGGGCTGGACAGCCTTGTCAGATGCCATCGCGTACCCCGATCAGGCCTTCTTCTGTTTCACGTGCGCCTCGAGCTCCTGGAAGGTCGGGCGTTCCGTCGAATACAGCACCTTGCGGCCGAACTCCACCGCAATCGCCGGTGCGTAGCCCTGCAGGGAGGACAGCAGCGTGATCTTGATGCACTGCAGCTCCTTGGTCGCTTCATCGACGTGCTGATTCATCAGGCTGGCCAGCGGTCCGACAAAGCCGTACGACAGGAGAATGCCAAGGAAGGTACCCACCAGGGCCGATGCGATCATCGCGCCCAGCACCGCGGGCGGCTGTCCGACCGAGGCCATGGTCTTCACCACACCCAGCACGGCCGCGACGATGCCGAATGCCGGCAGGCCGTCTGCCATCGACTGCACCGCATGGGCCGGGACATGCGCCTCATGGTGATGGGTCTCGATCTCGTTGTCCATCAGGTTCTCGATCTCGATGGCATTCAGATTGCCGGAGACCATCAGGCGCAGATAATCCGTGATGAATTCGACCAGATGGTGGTCGCCGGACACGAGCGGGTACTTGTTGAACACGGCGCTGTTGTGCGGATCCTCGACGTCCTTCTCGATGGACATGAGGCCTTCCTTGCGCGCCTTGGAGAGGATGTCGTAGAGCAGCGCCATCAGCTCCATGTAGCGCGCCTTGGTCTGCTTTGAACCCTTGAACAGCTTGCTCATGGCGGCGACAGTCGCCTTGATGACCTTCATGCTGTTGGCGACCAGGAAGGCCCCGAGCGCAGCTCCGAAGATGATGGCCAGCTCGACCGGGGCAGCCTTGATGATGATTGACATGTTGCCGCCGACCGCTGCGTAGACACCGAACACGCAGACGATCACGACGACATAGCCAATGATGATGAACATCGCAGTTCCTTGATGGGGCGTTGCGCGCCGGAGGCTGGCGCGTCGAACGGGGGGCATCCCTGCAACAGGTCTTCGGCGCAAACTGAATGCGCCTTGAGGCATGTTGCCGGCAGGAAGAGGCGATTGATGAAAAGAAAAGAGCGGGCTTTTGCCCGCTCATAAACACCGTATACGGCTCGCGCCTTCAGGTGAGGGAGGAAGGAAACATGACTGTTCCGAAACTCATTTCGGCATCGCACCGCTCGACTTGAGCACGGTGCGACAGGGTGCCATCAGACGGCGAGCGTGTCTTCGCTGCGCGCCTTGTTGGTCGCACCCTTGCCTGCGCGGGCCGGCGGATTGCACAGGCCGCACACATAATCCTTCGACAGCTCGTAGCTGTGGTTGACGAAATGACCACCGCAGCACTTGCACTTGGTCATGGTCAGCATGCCGGAGTCGACAAACTTGACCAGGCGCCACGCACGCGTGATGGTGAGCAGGGGCTCCACCCCATCGAGCGCAATCTGCTCTGCGTAGAGCTTGTAGGCACGGATGACGTTGTCGATCTCGTCGTTCTCGGTGGTCTTGTTCAGGAACTCATAGATGTTCAGGAACAGCGACGCATGGATGTTGGGCTGCCAGGTCAGGAACCAGTCCGTCGAGAAGGGCAGCATGCCCTTGGACGGTGACTTGCCGGCCACTTCCTTGTACAGCTTGAGCAGACGCTCGTAGGAGAGATCGGTCTCGCTCTCGAGCACCTGCAGTCGAGCGCCGAGCTTGATCAGCTCGATGGCGCGTTGAATCTGGGCGTTTTCCTTGAGAAGGCTCTTCGTGGCCATGATCGTGTTCCTTTCCTCGGTCTTTTCAATGAAGCTCGGGTGCTCAGAGAGCGTCGGTCGATGCGCTGGCCACAAGGATGCGGGCGTGCAGGCGGGCGTAGGGGCTGTCCTGGGCCGGACCGGCGGAACGCTTGGATTCGGTCAGCAGGTTCCACACCATTTCGTCGTCGAAGCGGAAGCGGGCCACGAGGGTGTTGCTTGCAGCGATCTTCATCAGCTGGGCGGGAGACAGCGTGTTGATGATGTCGGCCACCTCTTCGCTGATGCCCAGGCGGAACATGGCCGCTTCGCGGTCTTCGCGGATCAGATGCTGGGCGAGCATCATGTAGGTGAGGTTGGCTTCGCGGATGTCTGCGAGCAGCTGTTCGGTACGTTGCGTGGTCATTTCCTTGCTCCTTTTGAACTGGCGCGCTGTTGTTGTCGCCATGGGTGCATTCTGGAAATGCCAGTCAATTCAAAGTATCGGAATCCAGCTGATTCGCGTGTCGTCCAAAACGACGACGGGCTTGTCGGAAAAATTCCTACAAGCCCGTGAAGATCCAGTGCTGATGCGGGTTTCGGCGTACCTGCCAAACCGCAGGTCGGCAACGCCAGAACGACGCCTACTTGTTCCCTGAGAGGTTGTCGACAGCGATATCCGAACCTTTAGGCCTGCGCTGTTCGGCTATCGCTGATCTTGAAGACACCCACTGCTTCCGCCAAGCGTTGCGCCTGATCCTTCAGGCTCTCGGCTGCGGCGGCGCTCTGTTCCACCAGCGCGGCGTTCTGCTGGGTCATCTGATCCAGCTGGCCCACGGCCTGGTTCACCTGGCCGATGCCGCTGGCCTGCTCGGTGGTGGATGCCGTGATCTCACCGATCATGTCCGTCACACGCTGCACGCTGGCCACGATCTCGGTCATGGTGGCGCCGGCGCGCTCCACGAGCTGGCTGCCGGCTTCCACCTTCTCGGTGCTGGCGCCGATCAGGGCCTTGATCTCGCGGGCGGCCTCGGCGCTGCGCTGCGCGAGGTTGCGCACCTCGCCGGCCACCACGGCAAAGCCGCGGCCCTGCTCGCCCGCCCGGGCGGCTTCCACACTGGCGTTCAGGGCCAGGATGTTGGTCTGGAAGGCAATGCCGTCGATCACGCCGATGATCTCGGTGATCTTTTTGCTCGATGCGCTGATGTCGTTCATGGTCGACACGACCTGGCCCACGACTTCGCCACCTTGCTGCGCCACCGAGGAGGCGCTTGCAGCCAGCTGGCTGGCCGTGCGGGCGGCTTCGGCGTTCTGGTTCACGGTCTGCGAGAGCTGGGCCATGGAGGCTGCGGTCTGCTGCAGGTTGCTGGCGGTCTGCTCGGTGCGGCTGGAAAGGTCCTGGTTGCCGACGGCCACTTCGGCGCTGGCGGTCGTGATGGAATCCGCGACGCTACGCACCGCAGAGACCGTACCGCGCAAGCTGTGGATCATCGCCCTCAGGGTGTTCAGCAGTTGCCCCGCTTCATCATCGCTTCGCGATTCGACGCTGACATCAAGATCGCCCTCGGCAATACGCTGCGCCGCAGCAATCGCGCGCTTCAGCGGTGCGGTGATG
>DASSQC010000181.1:0-2879 GCA_035702705.1 Burkholderiaceae bacterium
TTCAGGAACGCCCGCGCAATCGCCACACGCTGGCGCTGTCCGCCGGACAGCTGCCCGCCGCGCTCGCCGACCATCAGGTTCCAGCTCTGTGGCTGGCTGTCGAGCCAGGCGGCCAGCGCAGCGTCCTGCACGGCCGTGCGCAGCCGCTCCTCGCTGGCACCCCAGGCGCCGTACTCGATGTTCTCGCGTACAGAGTCATCAAACAGAAAGGGCTCCTGGCCGACGTAGGCAATCTGCTCGCGCAGCGCTGCAGGGGCCAGCTGCGCCACGTCCGCGCCATCGACCAGCACGCGGCCGCTGGTGGGCGGCAACAGCCCGGCAATCAGCTTGATGAGCGTGGACTTGCCGCTGCCCGAGGGACCCACGATCGCGGTGTGCCGGCCCGCCGCCAGGGTCAGGTCGAGGCCCTGCAGGGCGGCGCTGTCACGGCCTTCATAGTGCACCCGCACCTGCTCGAAGCGGATCTCGCCGCGCACCGGCGCGGGCAGCGCCATGCCGTCCCTGCGCTCCAGCGGTGCGTCCAGCAGGCCGGCCAGACCATCCAGGCCGGCGGCAATCTTCTGCGAGATGCCCGGCATCTGCGCCAGGCGGCGCAGGGGCTGCAGCAAGAGCAGCACGCTGGCGAAGTAGGAAGCGAACTCGCCCGCGCTCATCGCGCCCTGGCTGCCGCGCCACAGGGCCGCCGCGATGATGGCCGCCACGCCGATGCTGGCCACCGTCTGGCTGACCGGCACGGTGGAGGACTGCGCAATCGCCACGCGGACAGACAGGCTGCGCATGCGGCCTTGTGCGGCGTCGTAGCGGCGCGCCTCGTGGTCCTCGCCGCGGTAGATCTTGATGAGGCGCTCCGCATCAAAGGCCTCCTGGATGCGGCGTGCGAGCTTGCCCGTGGCTTCCTGGTAATCCACGCCCAAGCGGCGCAGGCGCTTGCCGAAGTAGCGGTTCACCGCCGCCAGCACGGGCGCCACCACCAGGATCAGCAGGGTGAGCTGCCAGTCCACGTACAGCAGATAGGCCGCCAGGCCGATGGCCGCCAGGCTGTCGCGCACGCCGATGGCAAACAGCTCCGACACCCCACCGGACACGTTCTGCGCATCCACCAGAAAGCGCGAGAGGATCTGGCCCGAGGTATTGCGCTCATAGAACTCGCCGGGCAGATGCAACAGCCGGTTGAAGAGGTGTGAGCGCAATCCGAACAGGGTGTCGTTCGAGACCCGCTGGCCGAAGTAGGTCGAGCCGAAGATGGCCACGCCGCGCGCCAGCATGATGCCGATGAACACCACGGGCGCCAGCCAGAGGATGCTCGCGTCGCGCTCGGTGAAGCCGCGGTCGATCATCGGCTGCATCAGGTAGGTCATCATCACCCCGGTGGCGGCCTCCAGGCTGAGGAAGGCTGCCATGGCCAGCAGCATGGCGCGGTGCGGCGCCACGAAGGGCCAGAGCCGTGCACGCAGCAGGCCGTAGGTCGAGGTCCCGGATGCACTCATGCGCGCGGCTCCGCCCAGGCCTGCAGGCGCTCGAGCACCTGGGCGCTGCCGATCTCGCGGATGCAGTGGCAATCGCGCGTACGGCGGCAGTCCTCGCAGGTGGGTCGGTCGATGCACAGCACCTCGGCCCGGCGGCCGACCGGCCCCCAGCGCACCGGCGAGAATCCGCGCCCCGGGCCGTGCAGGGCCAGCGTGCGACGGCCCAGGGCCGCGCCCAGATGGATCGGGCCGGTGCTGGCGCCCAGCACCCCGTCGGCCAGGTGGATCACCGCAGCCAGCTGCGCCAGCGACAGGCTGCCCAGTTCAGCCACCACATGCGGCTGGCTCAGCAGTGCCGGACACTGGGCGCGGATCTGCTCGCCCTCGGCCGCGGAACCATGCACCACCACGAGGAAGCGGGCGGGATCGAGCTGCCTGACGACATCGAGATAGCGGTCCAGCGGCCAGGCCGGCGCGCTGCCGCCGGTGAGCGGCTGCAGCAGCAGCTTGAAGCGCGCATCGCCCACCCAGGCCGGCAGCACCTGGGTGCGGTCGTCCGTCTTGAGGCGATACAGGTCGGCCGCATTGAAGGGCCCCTGCTGATAGGTGATGCCCAGGGGTTCGAGCAGGCGCATGGTCTGCTCGATCTCATGCATGCGCGTGTGATTAGCCGCCCGCGACACATTGTGCGTGGGCAGCAGGAAGCGCGACAGCCCGCGGAAGCTGCCGATGCGCATCGGTACGCCAGCGACCTTGGCGGCCTTCGCCAGCGCGGCATCGTCGTGGAAGAAGATTGCACAGTCCGCCTTGAGCGCGCGGAAGTCCGCTGCCCCGCTCGCGATCACGGCGTCCACCTGCCCGGCCAGCTCGGCCAGGGGCGCCAGGGGCGCACGCACCACGAGCGTGATCCGGCAACGCGGCCAGGTCTGGCGCAGCACCGACAGCGCCGGCAAGGTGCACAGCAGATCGCCGATCCGGTCAGTGCGCACCGCCACGAAATGCGGCGTGTCGGTGGGGAAGGCGTGGATGGGCATGCGCTGCGCTTTCGGTGCGGGCCGGTTGGTGGTGCAAGGCGTCAGGCGCTGCACAGGGCCGCGAGCAGAATGGAGTGCAAATCTTACAATCGCGTTTTTCGTTCGGCGGCTTGGCCCGTCGGACGCTTCGCTCCCACCGTCGCACGAGGCGCCGCGCCAGCCATGTTGTCCAACGAAGCTCCTGCCGGAAGCAGCCGCCCGGCCCGGCCCCCGCGGCCACTGATTGTGCGCATCCGCAACTGGATCGGCGACGTGGTGCTCGGCCTGCCTGCCCTGACCGCGCTGGAGGCCGAGGGCTACGACCTGATCCTCGTGGGCAAGCGCTGGGCTGCGGATCTGCTGGCCGGCTATGGCTGGCCGGTGCATGCCAAGCCCGGCA
>DASSQC010000182.1:0-2318 GCA_035702705.1 Burkholderiaceae bacterium
TTAGAACGCACCTCGCTCTGCATGCTCTTTGTGGGCTCACAATTCTTGGGTCGCCTGCGGCGCATGCCCAAATGAACACCAGCGGCATGACCGGACTGCTTGAAATGCCGGACGCACGCATGGAAGCCGATGGATTGATGCGGTTCGGCCTGAGCTCAAGCAAGCCCTACCAGAATGCCTTGATCTCCGTTCAGGGTCTGCCATTCCTGGAAGTGAGTGGGCGCTATCGCCGTGCGGACGGAGTGTCGGGGGGGCTGGGGCAGTCCTACGGAGCCTTCAAAGACAAGTCAATCGCATTCAAGCTGCGCGTCATCGAGGAAGGCGGCTTTGGCCAAGGGTGGATGCCGCAGATTTCTTATGGTCGGGAAGATCTCTTTGGTACCAAGGTGTACCCCTCGGAGTTTCTGGTGGCCAGCAAAGGCGTCGGAGACTTTGATCTGACGATCGGCTACGGGCGGCAGCGCATTGATGGGGTTTTTGGCGGCCTTCGCTACCGCCCGAGCGCTCTGAAGCGCTGGTATGGCCTGGTGGAGTACGACGCGACTGCGTACCGAAGCGACTTTGGTGCGACGGATGCCGGCATCGCAAACCGCAAAACCGGCCACGTGAATGCCGCCATTGGCTACCAGTCGGACTGGTGGGGTATCCAGGTCGGCTCGTCCTACAACAAGCCCAGTGTTCTGGTGCAGCTGCGCGCGCCGACCAACCGCCGCGAGTGGGCGCCCTGGGTCTCGGAAGCCCCGGCCTACCAGCCGCTGAACACCCGCCCCACCGCTGCCGAATGGGACGCGAACCCGGACTGGGCGCAGACCTTGCGCATCCGCATGGACCGTGAGGGCTTCCGGGACGTGGGGCTCAAGTACGACCAGGGCGTGATGCGGGTGGCGTTCTCCAGCTCCCGCCATCTGCTTGCCTCGCGTGCGGTGGCTCGCGCGGCACGGCTCGTTCTCGCCCATACGCCCGTCGAGGCCGAGTCGATCGAGCTGACGCCGATGATCAACGGCATGGCGACCAAGACCTACAGCTTCAACCGGCTCGATGTGCTGTCAGATTTCTTTGCCGGTACCGCCACCCTCGCAACGCTTCAACAGCACACCCAACTGCGCGCGGCCGATGCAAGCGCGCAGCCCGCGCCGCTGGACGATGCAACGCTCGAGGCGCTGGTTTACGCCCAGCGGGAGGACATTCCGGTAGCTACCCGCGTAGCAGCCGGTGCTGGCACGCTGGCGCTGGATGATGCCCGCGGGAATACGCTGGGCCTGAGCCCGTACACCCGCATTTTCCTGAACGACCCGAGCGGCGCGTTCAAGTATGAGCTGGGCCTGCAGCTGGGTGCGCGGTACGAGTTCACTCGCAGCACCACGCTTGAGGGCAATCTGCGTGGCCGGATTGCGGAAACGGTGACTGACGTGAAGCAGCCCAGCAACTCGCTGCTGCCCAAGGTCCGCACAAATATCGCGGAATACTTCCGCGGTGCCAACGTGAAGCTGGATCGCCTGCAGCTCAATCAGTTCTGGCAGCCCAGTGCCAATTGGTATGCGCGCGCATCCGGCGGCCTGTACGAGGAAATGTTTGGCGGCGCCGGGGCGCAGGTCATGTACGTGGCGCCCAGTGGGCGCTGGGCGGCCGATGTGATGGGCGACTCGCTGCGCCAGCGCGACTTCAAGGGCACGGGCTTTCAGGCCTACAAGACCACGACGGGCTACGCATCGCTGCACATGCGCCTGCCCTACGACATGCTGGCCAGCGTGCGGGCGGGCCGTTTCCTGGCCAAGGATGAAGGTGCGCGCTTCGAGCTCAAGCGCCGCTTTGCCTCGGGCATCACCATGGGCGTCTGGTACACGCACACCAATGGACGAGACATCACCAACCCGGGCACCCCCGATAAGCCGTACCAGGACAAGGGCATCTTCATCAGCATGCCGCTCAATCTGCTGCTTACGCGCGACAGTGCGGCGATAGCCAACTTCTCGCTCGCGCCCTGGACACGCGATGTGGGTCAGATGGTCAGCCAGTCGGCCGACCTGGTGGGCATGTTCGAGCGCAGCATGCTCTACAACCTGCGCGGCAAGGAGGCCCTGCGCGGGTTCACCGATGCCCCGGCCGATGCGGAGGCCAGGCCATGAGAAGCGCCCTGTTCCTGTGTGTGCTGAGCCTGCCTGCAGCTATGCTGGCGCAGAGCGCGGTACCCGTCAGACCGATGGCGGCTGCCCAGACCACTGCAAGTGCCTGCCGCGTGCTGGACCCTGCCCTGTCCGACCGATATGAGGGCCCCTGCAAGGACGGTCTTGCGCACGGCCGGGGCAAGGCCACGGGCC
>DASSQC010000183.1:0-5637 GCA_035702705.1 Burkholderiaceae bacterium
ACAGGCAGAACAGACCGAAGAGCGTGATCGGCGGATCAGCCGAGATCACCACAATCACGATCAGCAGCGCCACCATCACCCAGAAAGGCACGCTCTTGAGCGCGAGGTTCTTGCCGCTCCAGAAGGGCGCGCTGGATACCATGGTCAGCCCGGCGTAAATGGACAGCGCGAACGCCGTCCAGGGCATCCAGGCTTCCTTGATCGGCAGCTTGTTGTCCACCGCCAGCCAGACGAAGCCCGCCATCAAGGCACCCGCCGCCGGGCTGGGCAGTCCCTGGAAGAAGCGCTTGTCCACCACGCCCAGGTTGGTGTTGAAGCGCGCCAGACGGAACGCCGCACAGGCGCAATAGGTGAAGGCGCCCAGCCAGCCCCAGCGGCCCAGACCGTGCAGGATGAACTCGTACATCACCAGCGCCGGCGCGACGCCGAAGCTCACCATGTCCGCCAGGCTGTCGAGCTGCTCGCCAAAGGGTGACTGCGTGCCGGTCAGCCGAGCCACCCGCCCGTCCATGCCGTCCAGCACCATGGCCGCGAAGATGCCGATGGCCGCCGCCTCGAAGTTGTCGGCCATACCCTGCACGATGGCGTAGAACGCAGCAAACAAGGCTGCAGTCGTGAAGGCATTCGGCAGCAGGTAGATGCCGCGACTGCGCTTGGCCTGCGTGGCAGCCAGGGTCTGCGGGTTCACGTCCGGACCGGTCAGGGCCTTGGCTCGCTTGCCGAAGCGGAACTTGCGGCGCTTTGGATTGGGAAATTGCATCAAGAGGGCCGCGGATCAGCGCGGCGCAGAGACATCGCGATGCCGCTGATTATTGCAGCGGGTGCGCACGGAGCAATCGCTTATCCGGGATTGAAATGCAAAGCGGCGCCTTCTGGCGCCGCGTTGATCTGCCTGACGATGCTCAGTTCTTGGACTTGTCGACCAGCTTGTTGGCCTTGATCCAAGGCATCATCGCACGCAGCTTCTCGCCCACCTGCTCGATCGGATGCTCGGCCGTCAGGCGGCGGCGCGACAGCAGCGTGGGTGCACCGGCACGGTTTTCCAGGATGAAGCTCTTGGCGTACTCGCCGGTCTGGATGTCGCGCAGGGCCTGGCGCATTGCTTCCTTGGTGGCCTCGGTCACGACCTTCGGGCCGGTGACGTACTCGCCGTACTCTGCGTTGTTGCTGATGGAGTAGTTCATGTTGGCGATGCCGCCTTCATAGATCAGGTCCACGATCAGCTTGAGCTCGTGCAGGCACTCGAAGTAGGCCATCTCCGGCGCATAGCCAGCCTCCACCAGCGTCTCGAAACCGGCCTTGATCAGCTCGACCGTGCCCCCACAGAGCACGGCCTGCTCACCGAAGAGGTCCGTCTCGGTCTCTTCGCGGAAGGTGGTCTCGATGATGCCGGCCTTGCCGCCGCCATTGGCCGCTGCATAGGACATGGCCAGATGTTTGGCCTTGCCACTCACATCGCGCCAGACCGCGATCAGGTGGGGCACGCCGCCACCCTGCTTGTAGGTGTTGCGCACGGTGTGACCCGGCGCCTTGGGTGCCACCATCCAGACGTCCAGGTCTTCACGGGGCTGGACCTGACCGTAGTGAATGTTGAAGCCGTGGGCGAAGACCAACGAGGCGCCCTTCTTCATGTTGTCGTGGCAGTGGTCGCGATAGACCTGGGCGATGTTCTCGTCAGGCAGCAGGATCATGACGATGTCGGCGTCCTTGACTGCCGCGTCCACCTCCTTGACCGCGAGTCCGGCCTTCTTGGCCTTGTCCCAGCTGGCGCCGCCCTTGCGCAGGGCCACCGTCACCTTGCAGCCGGAGTCGTTCAGGTTCTGCGCGTGCGCATGCCCCTGGCTGCCGTAGCCGATGATGGTGATCTTCTTGCCCTTGATGAGCTTGATGTCGGCGTCCTTGTCGTAATAGACCTTCATGATGTTCTTTCCTTGAATTGAGTTGTTCGCTGGTGCTCCGGCTTCAGATCGGAAGCCCCCTGCCCTTGAGCTCAGACCTTGAGAATCCGCTCGCCGCGGCCGATGCCCGAGCCGCCCGTGCGGACGGTCTCGAGAATCAGCGTGGGATCCACGGCCGTGATGAAGGCATCCAGCTTGCTCTTGTTGCCCGTGAGCTCGATCGTGTAGGTCTTCTCGGTCACGTCGATGATCCGGCCGCGGAAGATGTCGGCCATGCGCTTCATCTCGTCGCGCTCCTTGGCCACTGCCCGCACCTTGATCAGCATGAGCTCGCGCTCGATGTGCTCGCCCTCGGTCAAGTCCACGACCTTGACCACCTCGATCAGGCGGTTCAGGTGCTTGGTGATCTGTTCGATCACGTCATCGCTGCCGGTGGTGACGATGGTCATCCGCGACAGGGTCGGGTCTTCGGTGGGGGCCACCGTGAGGGTTTCGATGTTGTAGCCGCGTGCGGAGAACAGGCCCACCACGCGGGACAGCGCGCCCGGTTCATTCTCGAGAAGAACGGAAATGATGTGTCGCATCACAGTTCCTCCGAGCCAAGCAGCATCTCGGTCAGACCCTTGCCGGCCTTGACCATCGGCCAGACGTTCTCCGTCGGGTCGGTGATGAAGTCCAGGAACACGGTCCGGTCCTTGTACTTGCCGAAGGCGTCCTTGAGCGCGCCTTCAACATCCTTGGGGTCCGTCACCCGGATGCCCACGTGGCCATAGGCCTCGGCCAGCTTCACGAAATCCGGCAGCGAATCCATGTAGCTGTTGGAGTAGCGGCCGCCGTAGTCGAGCTGCTGCCACTGGCGCACCATGCCGAGATAGCCGTTGTTCAGGCAAATGATCTTGGGCGACAGGTTGTATTGCTTGCAGGTGGAGAGTTCCTGCAGGCACATCTGGATCGAGCCCTCACCGGTGATGCAGGCCACCTTGGAACCCGGATTGGCGAACTCCACGCCCATGGCATAGGGCAGACCCACACCCATGGTGCCCAGACCGCCGGAGTTGATCCAGCGACGCGGTGCGTTGAATGCGTAGTACTGCGCGGCCCACATCTGATGCTGGCCCACGTCGCTGGTCACGAAGGCCTCGCCCTGCGTCACATCCCAGAGCTTCTGGACCACATACTGCGGCTTGATGGTCTCCGTGCTTTCCGCGAACTTCAGGCATTCCTTCCTGCGCCACTCGTTGATCTGCCCCCACCAGGGCGCAATGCGCTTGCCGTCGACCTTGCCGCCCTTGTCCTCGAGCGCAACGTCGATCTGCGCGAGCAGATCCTGCAGCACGGAGCGCACATCGCCAACGATGGGAATGTCGACCTTGACGCGCTTGGAAATGGACGAGGGATCGACATCGATATGGATGATCTTGCGTGGACTGCTGGCGAAGTGCTTGGGATTGCCGATCACGCGATCATCGAAGCGGGCGCCCACGGCGAGCAGCACGTCGCAGTTCTGCATGGCCATGTTGGCTTCATAGGTGCCATGCATGCCCAGCATGCCCACGAACTTCGGGTCAGTGCCCTTGTAGCCGCCAAGCCCCATCAGGGTGTTGGTGCAGGGATAGCCGAGCCGGTCCACCAGATCGCAGAGATCTCTGCTGGCATTGGCGAGAATCACACCGCCGCCTGAATAGATCATCGGCCGTTCCGCCGCAAGCAGGAGACTCACGGCCTTCTTGATCTGCCCAAGATGGCCCTTCTCCACCGGGCGGTAGGAACGCATCTCGACCTTCTCGGGGTAGTGCCACTTCGCCTTGGCGATGCTGACGTCCTTCGGGATGTCGACCAGCACCGGACCGGGACGGCCGGTCTTGGCGATATAGAAGGCCTTCTTCATGGTCTCGGCCAGTTGCTCGACATCCTTGACCAGGAAGTTGTGCTTCACGCAGGGGCGCGTGATACCCACGGTGTCGCACTCCTGGAAGGCGTCCTGGCCAATCGCGTGCGTGGGCACCTGGCCGGTGATGATCACCATCGGGATCGAGTCCATATAGGCAGTGGCAATGCCGGTCACGGCATTGGTCACGCCGGGACCGGAGGTCACCAGACAGACTCCGACCTTGTCGGGATGGGATCGGGAATATGCGTCAGCGGCATGCACTGCCGCCTGCTCGTGTCGAACCAGGATGTGCTGGAACTTGTCCTGGTTGAAGATGGCGTCGTAGATGTAGAGCACTGCGCCGCCTGGATAGCCGAAGACGTGTTCAACGCCTTCTTCAGCGAGTGCGCGCACGACGATTTCGGCGCCCGTAAGCTCCATATGTTGGCTTCCTTTCAAGGTCCACAGGAGATTGATCGGAGGCTCTCCCCGCTGCCGGTAAGCAGTCGGCTCAGCCGTTTCAGCCGTCAGGTGTCAATTGACGGGTGCACCGGATGGTCTCGCCACCGCAAGGCGGCTGCCAAAGCATGTGCAGTGCACTGAACATACCGCAGTGCAGCATCCCTGGCAAACGATCGGCGATTCATGCTCGCCGGCGGCTGAACAAAGCATGCTTTGATACATTGCGCGACTACGCCGCAGCTGACGGCGCCGGGGCTGCCGCATCAGCCCTCCACTACATGGCTTCCGAACAAGAGCTTTCCGAGTTTCTGCAGTCCGTCGAACGTCGTGCCTTCAAGCATGCGGCGTTTGCCGTCCGGGATGATGATCACGCTCAGGACATCGTCCAGGACGCCATGATCAAGCTTGCGGAAAAGTATGGAGACAAGCCGCGCGACGAGCTTCCCCTGCTGTTCCAGCGCATTCTCCAGAACACCATCCACGACCATTTCCGCCGCCAGAAGGTGCGGAACCTGTGGACGACCCTGTTGTCATCCTTTCAACGAGATGACGATGACGACCAGGGTGACATTCTCGAAATCCTCGAAGCCGAGGCAGGCACAGCTGGCGCGGAAAGTGCGGCGGACCAGGTGGAGCGGGCACAGGTATTGCGCGCGATCGAGGACGAGATTCAAAAGCTGCCGGCCCGTCAACGGGAAGCCTTCCTTCTGCGTTACTGGGAAGACTTCGATGTTGCTGAAACCGCTGCTGTCATGGGCTGTTCGGAAGGCAGCGTCAAAACCCACTGCTCCCGCGCGACCCACGCTCTAGGCAAGGCATTGCGAGCCAAGGGGATAGTTCTATGACCGAAGCCCATACCAACATCAATATTGCAAAATCTGCACGTGCGGCATTAAACGCATCTGTTGCAAACATGCCCGATTCCAAAGTCGAGAAGCTGCGCATGGCGCGTGCAGCGGCCTTGTCGCGTCGCAAGGCTGGCAAGTCGAGTCTGCATGGCTTGGGCAATAGCAGCTTCGGGCTGAGCGGCTGGTGGGCAGTGCCAGCTGGGGCTGCAAGCGCATTCGCGTTGGTTCTTGGCCTGAGCCTGTACGTCACGCCGGAAACCGAAGTCGACGTGGCTGAGGTTGCAGCGATTGACACCCAGGTGCTCAGCGACGAACTGCCGCTCGAGGCCTATCTAGACAAAGGCTTCGCCCACTATGCCCAGCAGGGCGAGTGAGGCGTACCGGCGCTGATGGTTCTGCCGATTCTTTCCGCCTGCCGCGCCGGCCTTTTGGCCGGCGCACTGCTTTGGTGCTGCAGCGCCGAAGCACAAGCGCCCGCAGGTGCGCCGGCCTCCGCTGCCAGCAAGTCGGCAACCGGCCTGCCTGCCATCCGCTGGGACAGCCTGAGCGCCGAACAGAA
>DASSQC010000184.1:0-2021 GCA_035702705.1 Burkholderiaceae bacterium
TGGCGCGCACGCGCAACGACGGTGCACCCGCCCTGCTGGTGATGACCCGGGCAGATCGACCGGACCTGACCGTACGGATCGTGCTCGATGACTGATTCCGCCGCATCGACCGGCCGGCACATGAGCCTGCAGGCGCCGGCCAAGATCAATCTGTTCCTGCATGTGGTGGGCCGCCGGGCCGACGGCTACCACCTGCTGCAAAGCGTCTTCCAACTGATCGATCTGGCCGACACCCTGCATTTCGATCTGCGAGATGACGGACAGATTGTTCTGGCCGCCCCGCTGAGCGGCGTGGCCCCCGAGGACGACCTCTGTGTCCGCGCCGCCCGCCTGCTGGAACGTGCAGCCCGCCGGCCGATGCCGGGTGCGACGATCACGGTGGACAAGCGCATTCCCATGGGCGGCGGCCTGGGCGGCGGCTCCAGCGACGCGGCCACCACCCTGCTGGCACTCAACCACCTCTGGGCTCTCGGCCTGAGCCGGGCGCAGCTGGCCGAGCTCGGTCTGGCGCTGGGTGCCGACGTGCCCTTCTTCATTGGCGGCAGCAACGCCTGGGTGGAGGGCATCGGCGAGCAGTTGACGCCGCTTCAACTGCCGCAGCGCTGGTTCCTGGTGGTGCACCCCGGCGTTGGCGTCGCGACGCCAACGGTGTTCAAGGCGCCGGATTTGACGCGTAACACGCCGTCCGTCATAATTTCGGACTTCGTACGCGCGGCGTCTGCCAGTGAGTTGTTCGGCAGAAATGACCTGCAACCGGTGGCAGAACGGCTGGAGCCGGCAGTGAAACTCGCTGCACAGGCCCTGCCCGGCAGCCGGATGAGCGGATCAGGTGCCTGCGTGTTTGCCGCCTTCGACAACGAAGCCGCAGCAAACGCCGCACTGCATAGTCTGCGTGAACGAAATGCGTTACCTGCCCAGGCGCGCATGTGGGTGGTCAAGGGTCTTGACCAATATCCCGCAGCGGCGCTGGCACAGTGAACGCGATCCAGTTTCTGGGCACTGAGCCGCAAGGCTTCAGTGACGAGGAAATGGAGGGGAGTCGCCAAGTTGGTTAAGGCATCGGATTTTGATTCCGACATGCGAGGGTTCGAGTCCTTCCTCCCCTGCCAGACACCTCGCCGGTGAGCACCGCCGGCCAAAGCACGGGCACATGCCAGAGGTGCTCCGGGCTGAAGGACTGAACGTCGCCAGACTGCAGGTCCTCTTCTCAAGCGCCCGCGCAAACGAATCCGCGCCCAAAGCGCTCCCTCGTACGTCCACCACGCACTCCGCGCACGCGTCATGAACCTGAATCACGACGGCTTGATGGTTTTCACGGGCAACGCCAACGTCAAGCTCGCGCAGGACGTGGCCAAGTACCTGGGTCTGTCCCTGGGCCGCTGCTCGATGGGCAAGTTCAGTGACGGCGAGTGCATGGTCGAGCTGCTCGAGAACGTCCGCGGTCGCGACGTCTTCATCCTGCAGCCCACCTGCGCGCCGACCAATGACAACCTGATGGAACTGATCCTGATGACCGACGCGCTCAAGCGCGCCTCGGCCGGCCGGATCACCGCGGCGATGCCCTACTTCGGCTACGCCCGCCAGGACCGTCGTCCGCGCAGCTCGCGCGTGCCCATCTCCGCCAAGGTCGTGGCCAACATGCTGCAGGCCGCCGGCGTGGACCGCGTGCTGACCATGGACCTGCACGCCGACCAGATCCAGGGCTTCTTCAACATTCCGGTCGACAACATCTACGCCACGCCGATCCTGCTGGGCGACGTGTGGAAGCGCAACTACGACAACCTCCTGGTCGTCTCGCCCGACGTCGGCGGCGTCGTGAGAGCGCGCGCGATCGCAAAGCGGCTCGACTCCGACCTCGCGATCATCGACAAGCGCCGCCCGAAGGCGAACGTCGCCGAGGTGATGAACATCATCGGCGACGTCGAGGGCCGCACGTGCGTCATCATGGATGACATCGTCGACACGGCGAACACGCTGTGCAAGGCGGCGACCGCGCTGAAGGAGCACGGCGCGACCAAGGT
>DASSQC010000185.1:0-5086 GCA_035702705.1 Burkholderiaceae bacterium
GGAGGGCTCATCGAAGAGCCACTATGCCCGCGCGATTGCGCAGGCCGCCACCGATGCCGGCCTGCGCGTGGTGATCGTGCACTTTCGCGGCTGCAGCGGCGAGCCCAACCGCCTGGCGCGGGCCTACCACTCGGGCGACGCCGACGAGATCGAGCGCGTGGCGCAGCGCCTGCACGCCAGCTACCCGGTAGCGAGCCTCTATGCCTGCGGCATCAGCCTGGGCGGCAGCGCCCTGGCCAACTACGTGGCCCTGCGTGGCGATGCGTGTCTGTTCAGCGCCGCGGTGGCCGCCTGCGCGCCGCTGGATCTGGCCGCCGGTGGCGCCGCCATCAGCAAGGGCTTCTCCATGGTCTACACGCGCATGTTCCTGCGCACGCTCAAGGTGAAGGCGCTGGACAAGCTGGCGCGCTTTCCCGGCTTGTTTGATGCCGCCAAGATGCGCGTGGCGCGCGACCTCTACGACTTCGACAACCTCTTCACCGCCCCCGTGCACGGCTACCGCAACACCGAGGACTACTGGGCCCGCGCCAGCGCCAAGCCGCATCTGCGCGGCGCCACCCAGCCGCTCTTGCTGGTGAACCCGCTCAATGACCCCTTCGTCCCCGCCGCCAGCCTGCCCAAGCCCAACGAAGTCTCCCCCGCCGTCACCCTGCACTACCCCAGGCACGGCGGCCACGTGGGCTTTTCCACGGGCGGCGTGCCCGGCAGGCTGGACTGGCTGCCGGCCATGGTGCTGGACTATCTGGGTGTGAAGTAGAGGCCCGCGCATGGACGCCATCGTCCTGGCCGCCATGAAGAAGTGGCCCAACGTGCCCCACTGCCACGGCTGGCTGCGGCTGGACGCCCTGGGCCGCTGGCGCATGGCGCGCTTTGAAGGAGACTTTCCGGGCGACGTGGTGCGCCACCCCGGTCTCGCCGACTTCATCGCCCGCAACTACCAGCCCAACGAGCGCGGCGAGTGGTACTTCCAGAACGGCCCGCAGCGCGTGTACGTCAGCCTCGAATACACGCCGCAGGTGCTGCGCCTGGCAGAAGGTTCTGGCCTGGCGCTCGTCACGCATGGCGGGTTGAAGGTGGAGCGTGATTGGCAGACTGAATCACCACAAGCCGGCGGCTGGTTGGATGAAGACGGCCACGTGCTCATTGACACCGAACACGGCGTGGGCGTGATCGACGCCCGCGACCTCACGGCCTTTGTGGGGCGGGCGGAAGCGGCCGGGCTGATCGAACAGCTTCAGCCCATTGCGCGCGCCGAGGTGCCGGCGCGGTTTGGGTTTGTGGCGGTGGCGGGGAAGGCGGCGGCGGGTTGAGAAGGCGTTCCCGCTTGTCTGGCGAGGTGCTTCAGGCGATTTACCCTGAAGACGCGCTTGCAGAGCCACTCTTCAAATCTAAAGCAAGCTACACCCAGCATCCATGCGCTTCTTCAGGGCAAAGTGGCTGGAAAGCCTCGCCCACCAAGCGATCTGCTGTGCCAGGGTCGCGTTGCACGCAGGCGCTCCGCATGTGGCCCAGGCCGGCAGCGCACGTTTGCGGCCGGCTGCACGTTGACGCGGCAAAGCGGTGTGTGTGCACGCAGCGCCACCCAGGGCGCTGGGGCGGAGACGCGCCTGTCAGCCGCGCGCTGAACCGCCGCGCTGCGGCTTACGCACCACGGCCTTGCGTGGCGGGCGCACGTAGGTGGAGCGGCCGATCAGCGAGTTCACCGGGCAGACCTCGAAGACGCCGGTGCCCACGAGAAACAGGCCGATCCAGCCCCAGGGCGCGATCAAGCCGCCGAACGCCGCCAGCGCAAGCGCTGTCCCACCTGCAATCCGGATGATCCGGTCTGCGCCGCCCACATTGCCATCGATTCGCATGGCCGTCCCTTCGTCGATACATCACAGACAGGAAACGGGGTCTGGCAGCCGGGTGCAGCAGAAAGCTGCGAGCGCATCTTAGGCGGGATACCCGTGCGCGGGTGCGCTTTGTGTGTGGCGGTGTGGTGCGGGCGCCCGGTCTTGCCGGCGCGGCAGACGCTGCGCGGACGCGGATGCAGCATTCATGCGCCTCTTCAGGCCACAGTGGCTGAAAAGGCGCATGGGACAAGCGCGATGGTCACTGCGCCGTTTCACTCGGCGGGCGAGCCGACTCCAATCCCCGGAACGGCGATTCAAACGGCTCACTGCGTCTGGCGGCACGGCAGGCGGGCGGGCCGCCACAGCGCGGCGCAAGCGCAAAGCCCGTGGGCTTGATCACTCAGCTCATTCCGGTGGCGGGGTTTGGTAGTAGCGCACGTTGGGTTGCTGCTCCGGGCGCAGGCCGATGTACGCGCCGTAGCTGCACGCCGTCTGCAGCACGGTGCATGCCTGGCCCACCTTCTTGCTGCATTCCTCCACCGCTGAACGCGATGCTTCCGAGTGCGAGAACCCCCACAGCAGGTAGCGAAAGTCTGCCGGCCCTGCTGCCACGGCGATGCAGGTGTTGTGGGTACGCATCCGCACCTCGCAGCGGTCGCCGCCCGCCGCACGGCAGCGCTCGATCGCCTGCGCATCTGCCTGCTCCTGGGTGGTCGCGCCGGCCGCCAGGCCATGCGCCGGGCCAGAGGCCTCGAGCGCGGCGGCGGCGAAGCGGTTCTCAAATGCCTCAAAGCGGCGCCGCTGAACCCGTACGTCGTCCGCATCAGGGTGCGTCGCATCGCGCGCACTGGCGTTGGGCAGGCAGTGTGCCTGCTGCCAGGCGCCGGGCTGGTCACTGATGCGTAGCAGCACCGGCATGCGCCCTGCGCCGCAATGATGAACGCCGGGCACGGGGGCTGCCGCAGCGCCGGGGGTGTGCTCGTTGCCATACACGGCACCCGGCTGGCGCCTGAGCGCGCGCCCCGCACTGGTCACGCGTTCGCACACGGTTCGCACCAGTTCGCAGGGGCGGCCCTGGGTGCCTTTGCCGCCTTCGCCGCCTTGCTTTGTGCATGCAGTCAGGAGCCCCGCTTCGAGCTCACCCCGATCGCGGTCACCCAGGCGGGCGCCATCCCAGCTGGAGCCCCAGATCAACCAGCCGTCGGGGGCTTTTGCCAACGCAATGCAGCCGTTTCGGGTACCGGCGTTGATTTCGCAAGCCTTGCCCCCCGCCGCCCGGCACGCTTGCAGGGCGTGCGCATCGGCCGCGGCTTGGCGCGTATGCCCCGCGGCCAGGCCATAGACACCCGGCTCGGTGCTGGTGGCCAGGGCGTTGTAGGTGACACTCAGCCACTCCCAGGTGGGTGGCGCAGACGGAGCCCCCCGCGCCGGGGCAGCCCCAGCGCCAGGCTGCTGCACCCAGCGGCAGATGGGAATGGGCGCCACCCCGTTGCTGCCCGGCCAGGTACCAATGCGCACCTCGCCGGGGCTGCCGGTACAGGGATGGTCGGCCTGCACGGGCAAGGGCACGCTGCCCAGCAGACAAGCCAAGGCGAGCACGGCGCGCCTCGCTGCTACCCAATGCGTCATGTTCTTCGATCTGCCTGGCACCGCTTCTCCCTGATCCGCTTGCAGTTGATTGAGCGGCGCCATCCTATAGAGCCTCAGGCGACGCATCGATCACCTGATAGCGGCATCCAAACGCACCGAAGGGCTCATTCGCCTGAGGGGCTGAGGCTGGGCTTGCTCCATGGGGCAGGTTGATGCACGGTGCGCCACGCCGGAGGCGGGGCCCGAGCGGGCGCTGCGTTGCCGCATGCGGGCCGGAGGTCGGCGCCTCAAGTCAGCCGCACGGCAGACGCAACCGAATGCTGAGGATCCATGCGGGTCTTCAGACCAAAGTGGCTGAACACCCGCGCCAGACAAGCGGATACGCCCGCTTGACGTGTCGTGACTCTGCCGCAGGCGGGTCAGATCATGACGGACTAGCGCTGCCGATCGCGCTGCTCCTCGGTCATCTCGCCGCGCTTCTTGAGCTCTTCGTCCTCGATGCGCTTGGCATCGCGCATCTCGCGCAGGCGGGCGTCGATCTGGCTTTGGGTGATGGCGTCCAGCCCCGGGGTCTTGCGGGCGGCCTCCATGGACTGCAGCGCAGAGCCGAAGGCGCCGATCATGAAGTAGTGCTCGGCCTGGGCGCGCAGCTGGCCGGGCTTGTCGCCCAGCTCCGCATAGCAGCGGGCCAGCACAAGCCAGGGCGCAGGGTCGGGCTGCTGCGCCAGGCGCAGGCGCAGGATGGCGGCGGCCTGGGCGGGTTCATTGATGTCCAGGAAGGCCTGGGCCATGGCGTCTCTGAACAGCAGCGGCATGCCGCCGCTGTCGCCGGCGGCCTGGATGAGCGCCACCGCATCGGCCTGGCGGCCCAGGCGCGAGAGTGCGCGGGCGCGGGCAAAGAGCAGCTGCGGCGGTTCGGCCACGAGCATGGGGCGGGCGGCGCCCAGCTTGCCGGCCTGCGCGGCCTGGGCACGCAACAGGCCGGGTGCGGTGGGCGAAAAGCCGGCTTCCTTGGCGGCGCGGTCGAGCTGGGTAAGCGCCCGCTGACCGCTGGCGGCGTCGGTGGCCGGGGTGCCGGTCTTGGGTTCGGCCAGCTCGAGGAGTGCCAGTCCATAGGCCGCGCCCGCCCGCACGAAAGCGGTGGGCTCGGGCTCGCCGGGGATCTGCACGCCGGGCTGCATGCGCGCGTCGAACACCTTGCGCAGCTGCACGCGGGCATCGGCCGTCTGCGCGGCCAGCACCATGGCACGGGCCTGGAAGAGGCGGAACGCGAGCGTGTCGACCGGCGGCTTGGGCGCAATCAGCCGCGTGCGGTTCTGGATGTCGGCAATGCGCTCGGTGGTGAGCGGGTGGGTGCTGGGGATGATGGGGCCGGTGCTTTCGTACAGGCGGCCCTGGGCCTGCAGGCGCTGGAACACGCTCACCATGCCGGAGACGTCGTAGCCGGCGTCCATGAGCAGGCGCAGGCCCACACGGTCGGCCTCGCGCTCGGCCTCGCGGCTGAAGGCCAAAGCCTGCGCCACGCTCAGGCCCTGGCTGCCGGCAATGGCGGCCTGCATGACGTTGTCGCCACTGCTGGTACCGCTGCGCGCCGCGAGGATGGCGAGCGCCAGACCGGCCAGGGTCCAGAGGCCCGCGCTCTTCTGGTTGGCAATGCTGCG
>DASSQC010000186.1:0-3452 GCA_035702705.1 Burkholderiaceae bacterium
GTGGGCGTGGTGGGCACCGGCAAGATCGGCTGCGTGTTTGCCCGGATCATGCGCGGCTTCGGCTGCACGGTGCTCGGTGCGGATGTGCAGGTCAATCCGGCGTTCACGGCCCTGGGCGGCGAGTACCGGTCCCTGCCCGAGGTGGTCGCCGCAAGCGAGGTGCTGAGCCTGCATTGCCCGCTGACGCCCGCCACGCAGCACCTGGTCAATGCGCAGTCGCTGGCCGCCATGCCGCGCGGTGCGCTGCTGATCAACACCAGCCGCGGCGGTCTGGTGGATACGGAAGCGGTGATCGAGGCGCTCAAGACCGGCCAGCTCGGTGGGCTGGCCATCGATGTGTATGAGCAGGAGGCGGATCTGTTCTTCCAGGATCTGTCGACCAGCATCATCACGGACGACGTGATCCAGCGCCTCGTGAGCTTTCCGAACGTGATCGTCACCGGCCACCAGGCCTTCTTCACGCGCGAGGCGGTGGGCACCATCATGGCCACCACGCTGGCGAGCGTGAGCCAGTTCGAGCGCGGCGAGCCGCTCACCCACGAGATCTCCATCAAACCCTGACGAAGCGAACATCCTCCATGAGCGCCCCCAGCCTGCACCTGATCGCCACCGGCGGCACCTTCGACAAGACCTATGACCCGATTGCCGGGCAGCTTGGCTTTGCCCAGACCCATCTGCACGAGATCGTCGCGCGCTGCCGCATCAATGGTGAGGTCAGCGTGGATGCGCTGCCGCTGATGGATTCGCTGGACATGCAGGACGCCGACCGGCAGCGCGTGCTGGCCAGCGTGCTGGCCACCTCCGCCACGCGCATCGTCATCATCCACGGCACCGACACCATGCCCGAGACGGCGCGTGTGCTCGGCCCAGCGCTCAAGGGCTCGGGCAAGACGGTGGTGATCACCGGTGCGATGGTGCCCTACAGCATCCGCGGCAGCGACGCGCTCTTCAACCTGGGTTTTGCAGCGGCCGTGGCCACCAGCGCCGCGCCCGGCGTCTATGTGGCAATGAACGCGCAGGTCTTCAGTTGGGAAACGGTGCGCAAGAACCGCGCCCTGGGCCGTTTCGAGGGCTGATCGCGCCCCGGGCGGGCCGGGCGACCCGTCCCAACAGCCGCATCAATGCGTGATTGATGCAATTTCGGACAGGTTTTCTGCAGCTCTGGAATCTGCCGATATCCGCGCGCGCTGCGCGGCAAGCGGCATTTTCGGTCTGCTCAATTAATTCGTTTTCGGCCAGAAAGAATCTGTGCAGCGCGCTGCGCCAAACCCTGGCTCAGCGTGAGGCCAGCCCGCCGAAGCAGGTGGTGACCATCAGCTCGACGATCTGATCATCGGTGTATTGGCCGGTCTCGCGCAGGAATTCGAGCGTGGGGTCGCAGGCGCGGGCGAACAGGGTGTACATCACCACCTCGCTGGGCAGGGTGCCCGAGACGCTGCCATCGGCCTTGGCGGCCTCGATCCAGGTGCCCATGGCTTCGGTCATCTTCACCAGGCGCTCGAAGTAGGGCGCATGGTTGACCAGCGCGGCGCGCAGCGAGGAGCGCGTGCTGGGCAGCAGCGGCATGCTGCCGTCCAGGTGGGCCTTGAGCGCCCAGCGCAGCACCTGCTTGAGACTGTCCACCGGCCGCTGGGTCGTCGGCTGCGCGGCGATCACGTCCAGCATGCGGTCCAGCAGCTTTTCCATGGCCACCGCGGCGAGCTGCTCCTTGCTCACGAAGTGCTTGTAGAGCGAGGGCTTGGCGATGCCGACCTCGCCGGCCACCTCGTCCATGGTCATCAGGTCGTAGCCCTTGGTCGCCAGCAGCCGGTTGACGGCAGTGAGAATGGCCTGCTCGCGTGCGGCGAACTGTTGCTCCCTGAAGGACGGGCGGCGCGTGGTGGCGGGCGGCTGCGCGGGTTGAGTGACGGACAGCAGGGCGGATGCAGACATGGACGTTCTCGATTCAGGGCGGGCCCGTGGGGCCGCGCCAACGGGTGCGTTGACGCGCACCGCAGTTTTGCTACTTGTCGGTTCCGAAATTGTCGCGCATTTGCAGCGAGATGGATTGCGGCTGATCAAGCAGACTGTCGCATGCGTGCAATGCCTTAAGTAAGTGCATGCACACCTGTTGAGCACGGGCCTGCAACCCACCGCGCAGATTGGGGTTTTCACGGGGTGCGACAACTGAAACCGCGCGGAACTAAACGATACCCGTTAGTATCTATCCGCTCGGTTGAGTTTTCGCTTGGCCGTTCCACAGACCTCCTCGAAGGACCACACAATGTTTAAGAAGCTGCTCGCTGTTGCTGCATTCGGCCTCGTGGCCGCCAGCCCCGCTCTGGCCGACCATCACGGCATGAAGGGCACGAAGGACATCGTCGACACCGCCGTGGGTGCCGGCAACTTCAAGACCCTGGCTGCCGCGCTGACGCAAGCCGGCCTGATTGACACGCTCAAGGGCAAGGGCCCCTTCACCGTGTTCGCGCCCACGGATGCGGCCTTCGCCAAGATCCCCAAGGCCGATCTGGACGCGCTGCTGAAAGACAAGGCCAAGCTGACCGCCGTACTGACCTATCACGTGGTGCCGGGCGCGGTGATGGCCAAGGACGTCAAGCCGGGCAAGGTCAAGACCGTGCAGGGCGGTGAAATCACCGTCGCGGTCGCCGGCGGCAAGGTCACGGTGGATGGGGCCAATGTCACCGCCACCGACATCAAGGCCACCAACGGCGTGATTCACGTCATTGATTCGGTGATCCTGCCGAAGTAAGTCATTCCTCTCCATGGAAGCGGCACCCACAGACGCCACCTCTCCTCCTCCGGGCAACCTGCGGATCCGACCCCTGGCGGAATCCGCAGGCTGACCCAGCCGGCGCAACGCTGTCTTCCCTGAAGATTCCTGCTGTTTGCCCGCCCCGCAGTGCTGTACTGCCGGGCGGGTTTTGCGTTTTCGACCGCCGGTGTCTCCGAACTCAGTGTCCGAGCGCCGCATTGCACTGATTGCCCGCTGCCCATGCCGCGCTGGTCCGACCCTGCCGACGATCTGCCTGTGCTGCCCCGCGTAGCGGGCGGCACGCGCGCGCTGGTCTGGCTCAAGCGCGACCTGCGCGCCCGGGACCACGCCCCGCTGCGCCTGGCGGCCACGGCCGATGCCGCCGCCGCGCTCTACATCGTCGAGCCCGAGCAGTGGGCCGATGGCGCCTTTGCCCCGCAGCACCTTGCCTTTGCCCTGGCCACCCTGGCGCCGCTGCGTGAGGCCCTGCAGGCACGCGGCCTGCCGCTGCTGGTGCGGGTGGGCTCGGCCGTGCCGGTGCTGCAGCATGTGCGCGAGCAGTTTGCGTTCACTCACCTGCTGAGCCACGAGGAAACGGGCGCCGCCTGGACCTATGCGCGCGACGTGGCCGTGGGCCAGTGGTGCGCCGCAGCCGGCGTGCATTGGCTGGAGGCCACCCAGACCGGCGTGGTGCGGCGCC
>DASSQC010000187.1:0-2545 GCA_035702705.1 Burkholderiaceae bacterium
CGTGGCTCACCAGGAAGACGGTGCCGTCATAGTCGCGGATCAGCTCCTCGAGCAGTTCCAGGGTCTCGATATCGAGGTCATTCGTCGGTTCGTCCAGCACCAGCACATTGGCGGGGCGGGCGAACAGGCGCGCCAGCAGCAGGCGGTTGCGCTCGCCACCAGAGAGACTCTTGACCGGTGAGCGGGCCCGCGCGCCGGGGAAGAGAAAGTCCGCCAGATAGCTCATGACGTGCTTTTTCTGGCCGCCGATCTCGATGGTGTCGCCACCGGGGGCGATGGTGTCCACCACGGTGCGCTCGGGGTCGAGCTGTTCGCGCAGCTGGTCGAAGTAGGCCACCTCCAGGCCGTTGCCTCGCTTGATGGTGCCGGAATCGGCTTCCAGCTGGCCCAGGATCAGCTTGAGCAGGGTGGTCTTGCCCGCGCCGTTGGGGCCGACGATGCCGACCTTGTCGCCGCGCAGGATGGTGGCGCTGAAGTCCTTCACCGCCGTGATGCGCTCGCCTGACTCCGCTACCCAGACCTTGCTCACGTTCTCCAGCTCGGCCACGCGCTTGCTGCCCAGGTTGCCGGTGTCGATGGCCAGGTTCACATTGCCCTGGCGGTCGCGGCGCTCGGCCCGCTCGCGGCGCATGTCTTCGAGCCGCGCGACGCGGCCCACGCTGCGTGTGCGGCGGGCTTCCACGCCCTTGCGGATCCAGACTTCTTCCTGGGCGAGCAGCTTGTCGAAGCGCGCGTTGGCGAGCTGCTCGGCATGATCCAGCTCGGCCCGGCGCTGGCGGAAGGCGCTGTAGTTGCCGGGGTAGCTCTGCAGGTTGCCGCGGTCCAGCTCGACGATGCGGGTGGACACGCGGTCCATGAAGCGCCGGTCGTGCGTGACCAGCAGCACGCTGCCCGCAAAGGCCAGCAGGGTGTCTTCCAGCCACTGGATGCCTTCCAGATCCAGGTGGTTGGTGGGTTCGTCCAGCACCAGCAGATCGGGCTGGGCCACGAGTGCGCGGGCAATCGCCACGCGCTTGCGCTGCCCGCCAGACAGGCCCGCCAGCGGCCGCGTGCCGTCCAGCGCCAGACGCGTGAGCGCGGCCTGCACCTTGGCGCCCATCTGCCAGCCCTGCACGGCATCGATGCGCTGGGAAATGCTGTCGAGTTCGTCGGCCGTGTGGTTCGGGTCCTCGGCGATGCGGGTGTATTCATCCAGCAGGGCCTGCGTCTCGCCCAGGCCCTGGGCCACGGCCTGCTCGATGGTGATCGCGCCGCCGAACTCGGGCTCCTGCGCCACAGCCGCGAGCTTCAGGCCGGTCTGCGCGCGGCGCTCGCCATCGTCGGGCGTGATTTCACCCAGCACGATGCGCAGCAGCGTGCTCTTGCCCGCGCCGTTGCGGCCCACCAGCGCGATGCGCTCGCCGGGCTCCACGGAAAAGTCTGCGTGGTCCAGCAGCGGCACATGGCCGTAGGCCTGGTAGACCTTGATGAGGCTGAGCAGGGCCATGAGTGTGCGCGACCCCGACTCAAGCCATCTTCAGGAAGTGCTCGCGGTAGTGCTTCAGCTCGGCAATCGAGTCGTAGATGTCCGCCAGGGCCTCATGCTTCTGGCCCTTCTCGAAGCTCTTGTAGACGTCGGGGCGCCAGCGGCGGGCCAGCTCCTTGAGTGTGGACACATCCAGATTGCGGTAGTGAAAGAAGCCATCCAGCCTGGGCATGTAGCGCTCCATGAAGCGGCGGTCCTGGTGCACGGAGTTGCCGCACACGGGCGACTTGCCCGGGCCGATGTACTGGCGCAGAAAGGCGATCATCTGCTCCTCGGCCTGCGCTTCAGTGGTGGTGGAGGCCTTGACCTTGTCGATCAGCCCGCTCTTGCCGTGCGTGCCCTTGTTCCAGGCATCCATGGCGCCCAGCAGCTCATCGCTCTGGTGGATGACGAACACGGGCGCTTCGGCGATGGTATTCAGGTGCATGTCGGTCACCACGCAGGCCAGCTCGATGATGCGCTCCTTGTCCGGGTCCAGACCGGTCATTTCCATGTCGAGCCACACCAGGTTGTTGTCATTGGCTGCCATACACTTGCACCTTGTTCTCTTGGGGTGGGCGCGAAGGCTTCAGCCGCTCGCGCAAAGCCCGAAATTGTTGCACAGCGGCCCTGTCGTCTCATGACATGCGCAGGGCCCGATTGGACGGTTGTCTCGCATGCTCACCTGGTTGTTGCTCGCCTTCATCGCCCTGCGTCTGGGTCTTGCGCTGTGGCTCTCGCGCCGTCAGATTGCGGCGGTTCTGGCGCATCGTGGCACCGTGCCTGCGGCCTTTGCCGACAAGGTCACGCTCGCCGCACACCAGAAGGCGGCGGACTACACCGTGGTGAACCAGCGCTTCGGCTTCACCCGCGCCATCATCGACTGCGCCGTGCTCGTTGCGCTCACGCTGGCCGGGGGGCTGAACCTGCTGTCGGCCGCGGTGGCGCAGCTGGCCGAACCCCATGCGGCACTCGGTAGCGTGCTGCACGGCGTGCTGCTGTTTGCCGCCATCGGGCTCGTCACCACGCTGATCGAGCTGC
>DASSQC010000188.1:0-3704 GCA_035702705.1 Burkholderiaceae bacterium
TCCCGCCGACTGGCTGGCCATCATCCAGGGCAACAACACGCCCGGCCCCATGACCCTGCGCGTGAATGTGCGCCGCATTTCTCGTGCGGCGCTCTCCGAGCGCTGGTCGGCCGCCGGCATCGCCAGCCGGCCGGTGGGCGAGGTGGGCCTGGTTCTCGAACGGGCACGCCCGGTCGCCACCCTGCCGGGCTTTGACGAAGGTCTGTGCTCGGTGCAGGACGAAGCCGCGCAGCGCGCCGCGTTCATGCTCGATGTGCAGGACGGCATGCGCGTGCTGGATGCCTGCGCGGCGCCCGGTGGCAAGACCGGGCACATCCTGGAGCGGGCCGATTGCGAGGTGCTTGCACTGGATGCGGATGCGGGCCGCATGACCCTCGTGCGCCAGAACCTCGATCGGCTTGGCCTGTCCGCGGTGCTGCAGACTGCCAATGCCGCCGATCTTCAAGCCTGGTGGGACGGCCGGCCGTTCGACCGCGTCCTGCTGGATGCGCCGTGCTCGGCCAGCGGCATCGTGCGGCGCCAGCCCGACATCCGCTGGCTGCGCCGACCGACCGACATCGCCCGGCTCGCTGCCGAGCAGCGCTGTCTGCTTGACCAGCTCTGGACGACCCTGGCGCCCGGCGGCAGGCTGGTGTTTGCGACCTGTTCGGTCTGGCATGAGGAGGGGCGCGATCAAATCGACGCTTTCCTGCAACGAACCCCGGCTGCCAAGTGCCTCGGCGAGCCGCTGCAGTTGCTACCTTTGTCAGGCGACGCGGACAATCATGATGGATTTTTCTACGCCATCCTCCAGAAGTAGTTGCCTTGAGCGCAATTTTCACATCGGTTCCGGTGTGGTTCCTCCTCTCCTTTCGACCCCTGCTGGGCGCGCTGGCGTCCGGCCTGCTGGCGCTCATGCTGGTGCTGGCGCCGGTGCAGGCGGCGCGCGCCGAGGGCATTGAGAGTGGCGCCCTGAGCCTGTCGGCCCGGGAAGATGGCTATTTCCTGTCTGCCGACTACCGGATCGAGTTGCCGCAGCGCCTCGAAGAGGCTCTTCTGGCCGTCCCCCTGTTTTTCGTATTCGATTACGAGCTTGAGCAGCGGCGCTGGTACTGGCTCGACAAGACGGTCGCCAGCGGGACAGTGACCTACCGCCTGAGCTTCAACGCCCTGACCCGGCAATACCGTGTGGCCATCAATGCCGACGGCCTGCGCAGTGCATCGGCGACGCTGAACTTTGCCAGCCTCGAGGAGGCGCTGCGCCTGATTTCTCGGGTGCGCCGCGAAGCGGTGCTGCCCGTCAGCGGTCTCGAACGGGGCGAGCGCTACCGGCTGACAGTGCGGCTGCGGCTGGATCTGTCCCAGTTGCCCAAACCCTTCCAGCTCAATGCGCTGACCCAGCGCGAATGGCTGCTGGACTCCGAACCCCGGCGCATTAGCATCGAACCTCGATGAGTCGCGTTTGGCGCTATGGCCTGATCGCCGCCCTGGGGCTGGCGGGCATCGCCCTGTTCCTGCTCGCCGCCGGTACCAGCAACACGGCCCTGTTCGCGCGCCACTACAACACCCTGCTGGTGGCGAACTTCGTGGTTGCGGGTGTGGTGCTCGCGGCTGTGCTCGCGCTGACCTGGCGCCTGGCGCGCCGGCTGTACCAGCGCCGCTTCGGCGCTCGCCTGACCATGCGCTTTGCCCTCGCGTTCTCGGCGATGGGCATGCTGCCCGGCGTGGTGATCTTCCTGGTGTCCACCACCTTCCTGCATCGATCGATCGAGAGCTGGTTCAACGTGCGCGTCGATGCGGCACTCGAATCCGGCCTGACCCTGACACGAACCGCGCTGGACAGCCTGCTCGACGACACGGCGCGTCGCACGCGGACTCTGGCCAGTGAACTCGCAGGGCTGCCCGACGGTGCGCTGTCCGCCCAGATCGATGCCGCGCGCAGCATCAACGGGCAGGCGGATATCGCGGTCTTCACGGCCGACGGTCGGGTGCTCGCATCCAGCGGGTCGAGCGGCTTCTCACTGCGCGCCGAGTTGCCGCCGCTGGCCCAATTGCGCAGCGTGCGCCAGGGTCGGCCGATCGCCCAGCTGGAGTCCGAGTCCGAGGGGCGCGAGAGCCGCGAGCTGCGGACCGACATGAGCGATCCGAATCGGGATCCGCGCCTGCGCATGCGCGTCGTGGTGCAGCTCGCCGACCCGCGCACGCTTGAGATCAATCCCCGCACCCGCTACCTGCAGGTGCTGCAGCCTGTCCCCGCCCAGCTGGCGCGAAATGCCGAGGCTGTGCGCGCCGGCTTCCAGGACTATCGCGAACTGGCCCTGTCGCGCGAGGGCTTGCGTGACATGTACACCCTGACCATGACCCTGGTGCTCCTGCTGGCCGTGCTGGCCTCGATGGCAGCCGCCTTCCTGCTCGCCAGCCGGATGAGCGCGCCGCTGCTGGCGCTCGCCGAAGGCACGCGCGCCGTGGCCAGCGGCGACTTCCGGCCGCTGCCCCTGCGCCGTGCAGGCGACGAGCTTTCGCTGCTGATGGAGTCCTTCAATCGCATGACCGAGCAGCTCTCGGAGGCACGGGCCACCACGGACGCCTCGCGCCGCCTGCTCGAGGCAAACAACCTCTTCCTGGAAAACGTGCTGGCCAACCTCAGTGCAGGGGTGCTCGTGCTTGATGCACAGGGCCGGCTGTCGACCTACAACCAGAGCGCAGTGCGCATCCTCGGCGCGTCGCTGGCCGACTTTCGCGGCCAGCCTGTCCAGCAGGCCCTGCCGGCCGGCTTTGCCCAGCTGCTTGAGCGCGAGAACACGCGCGGCGAGACCATCTGGCAGGCCGAGCTTGAAATGTCCCGCACCCCTGCGGGTGCGGCCGAGGAAGCGGCGGCCGTCAACCTGCTTGTGCGCAGCGCACCGCTGGCCGGTGCAATGGGTGCGGACCCTGCGCAAGCCGAAGGGGCAAGCGCGGGGCGGGTCGTGGTCTTCGATGACATCACCGAGCTCATCGTCGCCCAGCGCAGCACGGCCTGGGCCGAGGTGGCGCGACGTCTGGCCCATGAGATCAAGAACCCGCTGACCCCCATCCAGCTCTCCGCCGAACGTCTGCAGCACCGCCTGGCCGACAAGCTGGATCCGTCCAGTGCCGAGATGCTGATCAAGAGCTGCGCCACCATCATCAATCAGGTGACGGCTCTCAAGCGTCTGGTCAACGAGTTTCGCGACTATGCGCGCATGCCGGCTGCCGAGCTTGCGCCGCTGGACCTGAATGCGCTGGTCGATGACGTGATGCGTCTGTACGAGCACGAGCTCGGACCGCAGGGGCGCATTGCCGTGACCCTGGACGACCGCCTGCCGCTGATCGAGGGGGATGCCCCGCAGCTGCGCCAGGTCATTCACAACCTGATCAAGAATGCGCTTGAAGCCTGCGAACGCACGCCCGACAGCGCCGACGCCCCGGCACGCCGGCACATCTGGGTCTCGACCACGCTGCTGACGGATGCGGAGTCGCCGAGTCGAAAGCGTGTAAAGTTCTCGATCAGAGACTCGGGGCCGGGCTTTCCGGCCAAGATTCTGGCTCGGGCCTTCGAGCCCTATGTCACCAGCAAGGCAGGTGGCACCGGGCTGGGCCTGGCGATCGTCAAGCGCATCGCCGACGAGCACGGAGCACGGGTCTCGGTGCGCAATCGCGACAGCGGTGGCGCGGAAGTGGAGATCACGTTCACCAGACTGGTCTCC
>DASSQC010000189.1:0-5057 GCA_035702705.1 Burkholderiaceae bacterium
CAGGGGGCGCAGGTAGGGGTCCACCTTCTGCGCCAAATCGCCGGGCAGAAAACCCAGGCGCTCGCCGGCTACCACGGCCGGGCGGGTGAGCACGATGCGCTTGACCGCCTCGCGCTCCAGCGCGTCCACGGCGCAGGCCACGGCGAGATAGGTCTTGCCGGTGCCGGCGGGGCCGATGCCGAAGCTGATGTCATGCCCCAGAATCTGCTGCAGGTACTGGCGCTGGTTGGGCGTGCGGCCGGTCAGGCCGGCGCGGCGCACGCGCAGCACGGTGCCCTCGGTGCCTTCGCCATCAATGGTGATGGGCTGGGCGGCGCCCATCTCGATCATGGCGAGCTGGATCTCTTCCACATCAATGGCGCGGTGCGCCACGCCGGCAAAGCGCTCCAGCACGCGCAGGGCGCGGCCGGTGGTGATGCCGGTGCCGCGCACGGTGAACTGCGCGCCCCGCCGCGCAATCGCCACGTCGAGCCCGGCTTCAATCTGCCTCAGGTTCTCGTCCATGGGCCCGCACAGGTGTGCGAGCTCGGCATTGGAGAGGCTGGCGGCGTCAAAGAGCTGGGTGACGGTACTCATGCGGGGCGGGGTTCCTTGCGTGCCTGCTCAGGCGCCGGTGCGCATCAGCGGTGCGCTCAGGGCCTCTTGCAGGGTGTTGGCGCTTTCGGCCAGGTGGGCGCGGGCTTCAGGCGAGCGGTTGCCCTTGGCGGCGGCGGCCTTGAGCTGGGCCAGCAGGCTGCGGGCCTGTTCGCGCATCAGGGCCTTGGCATCGGCCGGCATGGTGGGCGCGGGGCGCACCAGCTGCTCGCTCAGTGCACGCACGTGCTCGCGCTGCAGGTTGCGGCGGAACAGGCCAATGTCTGCGCCACTCGCCAGCTCAGACCACACCGCGCCACGCACCGTCTCGTACACCTCGGACAGGCGCATCGGGTTGCCGGTGTCACGCAGGGCGTTCTCCAGCAGGTTGGTGGCGGTGCGGTCGTTCAGCAGCTGGGCGAGCACGGCGCGCTGGGTGGCCAGCACTTCATTGGCCAGGCGGTACTCGGTGCTGGGCGGCGGGCCACCGGCGGCGGCGGCGTCGCTCTGCTCCAGGCGGTTGGCGGTGAGCTTCTGCACAAAGTCCGGCTTGAACTTGAAGGCGTTGGTGGACAGCACGCTGCTGGCCAGCACCTGCAGGGCCTCGCGCTGCTTGGCGGCGGGCACGGGCGTGATGGGGTTGCGGTTGGTACCGGCAAAGTCACGCACCACATTGGCGCCACCCACATAGCGGGCAGTGATGCTCGATGCGCGGCGCATTTCCGTCATGCCGCGCTGCACCTGGCGGCGCAGGGTGGCGTAGCTCTGGCCCGGCTTGAGCTGGCGGCTCTGCGCGCGGCTCCAGAGGTCTTCCACGATGGCAAAGCGGTCCTTGGCAAAGGCCAGCGGGTCGTCACCCAGGTCGAACTGGTTCACCAGCGGGTCCATGCCCTCGAAGTTCTCTTCGTCGGACGAATAGGCCAGCTGCGGCTCGGCGCTGCGGCCGGCGATCTTGGCCAGCTCGGCGGCTTCCTGCTCCGGCGTGAAGGGCGTGTAGGCGTACTGGATGGCCCAGATGTCGTAGGGGCCCACCGTCTCCATGAAGTAGGGGCCCTGCGGCTTGCCGGCGCGGTTCAGGTTGAACGCGGGGTACTCCATGACCGAACCCGTGATGCCGTTGGCCTTGACGAAGGCCGGGTCACGCAGCTTGGCCAGCGGGTGGATGGTGGAGGCGCGGAAGTTGTGGCGCATGCCCAGGGTGTGGCCCACCTCGTGCATGGCGGTTTCCTTGAGCCAGCCAAACACAAACTGCTCGGCGTCCTTGTTGTCGAGGTCGATGTCGCCACGCGCCTCGAGTACATCCATGGCAAAGCCCAGCTCGTGGGCCGATGCGGCGCCGATGTCGCAATACGCCTGCTCGCCGGCTGCGGTGCCGGGGATCATGTTGGCGTTGCCTGCACCGGCCAGGGTGCCGGCGGCTTCGGTGGCAAACAGGCGCAGGTTGCGCACGGTGTTGGCGTCGAAGGCGATGTCGGCGTCCAGAATCTCACCGGAGCGCGGGTCCACCTGCGAGGGGCCGATGGCGCCGTAGGCCGAGCGCGGCACGGTCTGCCAGCGGATGGAGGCGCGGCGCACGTCGGCGGTGTCCCAGTCGGCATCGGCCGGCTGCAGTTCCACACGCACGGCGTTCTTGAAGCCGGCCTTCTCGAAGGCCTTGTTCCACTCCAGCACGCCCTGGCGGATGGGCTCGCGGTACTGCTCGGGGATGTTGCGGTCGAGCCAGAAGGTGATGGGCTTGACCGGCTCGGAGATCGCCGCGTTCGGGTCTTTCTTTTCAAGACGCCAGCGGTTCACCTGGTGCATGCGCGCGGTGGGCGACTTCTCGTTGTCGAAGTCCCAGACCGGGGTGGTGAAGAAGCCCACGCGCGGGTCAGCCGCGCGGGCGCGCATGGGCTGGGCCGGCAGCGCCGAGAAGCTGTAGTAGTACGTGAAGAACAGGCTGCGTGCGTCCGGCAGGGTCACGGGCACGCTGGGCACCGGGGCGCCCGGGGGCAGGGGTGCGCCGCCCGTGGGCTGCGGCGTGGCAATGCGTGCCGTGCCGTAGTGCGCCTTGACGCTGAAGGCCACGCGGTCGCTTTCTGCCCAGGTCTTCTCGATGCTGCTGTTGCGTGCGTCGATGGCGTAGTTCTGGCGATAGTTGCGCTCCAGCACGCCGGCCGTGTACGGAATGTCCGTGAACAGCAGGGCGTTGGCTTCCACCAGGAAGGTCTTGCGCTCGGGATGCGGGGCCGACAGCACCGGGATGCTGCCGATCAGGCTGTCAGAGAAGTTCTGCTCGACGCTCAGGGCGTTCGGCGTACCGGGCTTGGCCACACCGGCCAGGTTCTGCGCGATCACCTGCAGGGTGTTGCCCACGCGGCGCAGTTCCACCACCTGGCTCTTGCCCACGCCCCAGCTGCCGCCCATCAGGCCGCCCATGAGCTGCGGCTCGCCAATGCCGTTCATCACGTTCACGGCAAAGAACATGGGCTTGTTGAGCTGCTCGGGGCTGATCTCGATCAGCACGCGCTCATCCTTGGTCCACAGCGGCATGAAGCCGTCCTTGCGCTTGGCGTCGCGGCTGATTTCCGCGAAGGGGCGCAGGGCACCCGGCGCGGCAGCGGCTGCAGCCGGCGGCGTGGCTCCCGGCGCTGCGGCGCCCGGGGCGGCCGCTGCAGGGGCGCCAGGCGCGGCAGGCGCAGCACCGGGCGTGGCCGGCGCGGCGGCCGGGCGGGGGGCTGCAGGTGCGGCAGCGGCCGGCGCGCTGGCGGCGGGCGCAGACTGGGGCGCCTCCACCGAGATGGCGCAGCCGCTCAGCGCGAGCGAGACAGCCAGGGTGATGGGAGCCAGAGGAAAGGAGGAACGCGGCGAAAGCATGGTTGCGGGGCCTGTAGGTGTGAGCCTGTGGAGGCGATATGGGCGGAACGATCGCGGGTTGCGGCCCGCGCAGGCCGGCAGCGGTACGGGCCGGGTGGCGGCGCGTACCCGGCGGACGGACGCGCGGGAGCGCGAATCAAACCACAGGCCAGCCGGCGCCACCACGCAGATGTGCACGAACGGCGGCTGGCGTGTCATGAGCTGCGGTGCAGTTCCGGCAATGCGTCGCACGCTCGCCACGCGCCGCTGCACTCGGCGGCTGGGCTGACCACCCGTGCCACCCCGGTGCCTGCGCGCCTTGCAGGTACCCGCGGCAATACACTGCGCGCCGTTGCATCCTTGCCGAGATTTGCCTGTGTCCGATCGTCTTGCCGTCCTGCCCCACTACCTCATGCCCAAGGGCCTCATGACCCGCGCGGCCGGGGCGGCGGCCCGCTCCCAGGGCGGCGCGCGCACGCAGGCGGTAATCAAGTGGTTCATCCGGCGTTACGGCGTGAACATGGCCGAGGCCGCCGAGCCCAACCCCGCGGCCTACGCCAGCTTCAACGACTTCTTCACCCGCGCGCTCAAGCCGGGCGCCCGCCCGCTGGCGGATGCGCCCTACATCTGCCCGGTCGATGGCGCCATCAGCCAGTTCGGGGCGATTGAGCGCGACCAGATCTTCCAGGCCAAGGGCCACCACTACAGCACCGCCGCGCTGGTGGGTGGCGACGAGCTGCTGGCCGGCCAGTTCAGAGACGGCAGCTTTGCCTGCCTGTACCTGAGCCCCAAGGACTACCACCGCATCCACATGCCCTGCGCCGGGCGCCTGACGCGCATGATCCATGTGCCCGGCGAGCTGTTCTCGGTGAACCCCACCACCGCGCGCGGCGTGCCCGGCCTGTTTGCTCGCAACGAGCGCGTGGTCTGCGTGTTCGAGACACCCCAGGGCCCGTTTGTGATGGTGCTGGTGGGCGCCACCATCGTGGGCAGCATGGCCACGGTGTGGCACGGCGTGGTGAACCCGCCGCGGCCCGGTGCCATCCGCGACTGGCGCTACGACAAGCAGCCCATCGAACTCGCGCAGGGCGCCGAGATGGGCCGCTTCCTGCTCGGCTCTACGGTGGTGATGCTCTTCCCCAAGGGCTGGCTGAACTTCAACCCGGCCTGGGCGCCGGGTGGGGCGATCCGCATGGGGGAGATGATGGGTACGGCCGCCTGAGCGCTGCCTGCCCTACGCGTGCTGCCCGGCGCGCGTGATGGCAAACACCACTTCATCTTCCAGCTCGCCGTGCATGTCGCGCGTATAGGCATGCAGGATGCCCTCGCGCTGCATGCCCAGGCGCTGCGCCATGCGGTGCGAGGCATGGTTGCGTGAGTCGCAGAAGGCCTCGATGCGCGCCACACCCTGTGCAAAGGCCCAATCCACGGCCCAGCGGCAGGCTTCGGTCAGCAGGCCCTGGCCCGCGCTCTCGGGCAGGGCCCAGTAGCCGAGCTGGCAGCGCGGCACATCCAAGTCCCAGCTGTGCAGGTCGATGCCGCCCAGAAAGGCGCCGGTCTCCAGTGACCACAGGTGCCAGATCTGGAAGCGACCTTGTGCAAACGCCTCGCGCGCCTCCAGCGTGCGCTCCAGCACGCGCGCCTCGCTG
>DASSQC010000190.1:0-5186 GCA_035702705.1 Burkholderiaceae bacterium
GGCTATACCAATGCGGGCAAGTCGACGCTCTTCAATCAGCTCACCCATGCAGGCGTGTATTCGGCTGACCAGCTGTTCGCAACGCTCGATACGACCACCCGGCGCGTCTACCTGGGGGATGGCATCCAGATTTCTCTGGCAGATACGGTGGGCTTCATCCGCGAGCTGCCCCACCAGCTGGTCGAGGCCTTCAAGGCCACTCTGGAAGAGACGGTCCATGCCGATCTGCTGCTACATGTCATCGATGCGGCGAGCGAATCGCGGGACGTGCAGATCGCCCAGGTCGAATCGGTGCTCGAGGAGATTGGCGCCCACGAAATTCCGCGTATCCACGTTCTGAACAAGATCGACCTTACCGGTGTGCCGCCTCGGTGGCGCGATCTCGCCGAGGAAGGCGGTGCCACGCTTGGCGAGGTTTATCTGTCTGCTCAGACTGGTGCGGGCTTGGATCTGCTGCGCGATGCGCTCCGGTCGCTGGCGAGCGCGCATCAGGCACGCGTCGGTGAGCAGGTCGGGGACGCTTCGGCGTCGCAGGTCGGCGGCGCGCAGGCGACCGGGATTTCTCTGGGGTCCGCCCTCTGAGCCGATCTCGGGATCCGGCATAGAATGCCTTGATGTCAATTCCTGCCAGCTGACGATGTCCCGGTTTCTCGTGCTGTCCTGATTTGCCGCATGGCTTGATACCAAAGAACGGGCCATCATCTGAGCCCCATGTTCCTACCTGACCGATGACCTCCAATTCCATGCTGAACACTGCCAAATCTGGTGTGTCGCGCCTCAGGCAGTGGCTTGCAGCCCGCCTCGGCATCTTCAATCAAGGCCCGCCTGATCTTGACGAACTCTGGCGCGACTTCCAGAAACGCTTGAACAGCGTGTTCCGAGGCGGTGGCAACAGCGGCGGAGACTCCGGTGGCTCGCGCGGCGGTGCACCTTCTCCGAAGGCTGCCGGTGCTGGCGCTGCCATCGTTCTCGGTGTGGCCGCCGTCATTTGGTTGGGCAGCGGACTGTTCATCGTGAACGAGGGCGAGGCGGCGGTCATCACGCAGTTCGGCAAATACCGCAGTACGACTGGTGCAGGCCTCCAACTCCGGCTCCCCTATCCGATCCAGCGTCACGAGATCGTGAAGGTCGCGCAGGTTCGCAAGGTCGAGATTGGCACCAAGGCGCGGGCACAGCGGACCCGCGAGGCGCTGATGCTCACCGACGATGAGAACATTGTCGACATGCAGTACGAGGTCCAGTACCGCGTCAAGGGCGATGGAGCACGCGACTTCCTGTTCAACTCGGCATCGCCGGAAGAGGCTGTGCAGCAAGCTGCCGAAAGCGCAATGCGTGAGGTCGTCGGTCGCATGACGATGGACTCCGTGCTGTACGAGTCCCGTTCGACAATTGCTGGTGATGTATCCAAGCGGATTCAGAGCCTGATCGATCGCTACGGCACCGGCATCGAAATCCTCGCGGTAGCCATCCAGAATGCGCAGCCCCCCGAGCAGGTGCAGGCCGCGTTTGATGATGCAGTGAAGGCGGGGCAGGATCGCGAGCGAGCAATCAACGAGGGCCAGGCCTATGCCAATGACGTGATTCCGCGCGCCAAGGGTGCCGCGTCTCGCCTCATGCAGCAGGCTGAAGGACACAAGTCGCGCGTGGTCGAAACGGCACGCGGTGACGCGTCCCGGTTCCGTGCCATCGTGGCTGAGTACAACCGCGCACCGGCCGTGACTCGGGATCGCATGTACATCGACGCCATGCAGGAAATCTTCACCAACACGACCAAGGTGCTCGTCGAGAGCCGCCAGGGCAACAACCTGCTGTACCTGCCGCTGGACAAGATCATCGCCCAGACCGGTGCCGAGGCAACCCGTGCCACGGGCGGGACGGTTACTGTGCAGCCGCCGGCGCCTGCGTCCAACAGCCAGGCCCCATCACAGCAGCAAAGCACCGCAGACATCCTGCGCAACCGGGAGGCCCGCTAAATGAACCGCCTGATTGCTGCCATCTTCGGGTTGCTCGTGCTGCTGTTTGTCGGCTCGACGATGTTGTTCATCGTCGATCAGCGGCAGTACGCCCTGGTGTTCGCGCTGGGTGAGATTCGCACCGTGAAGTCCGAGCCGGGTCTGTATTTCAAGCTGCCGCCGCCATTCCAGAACGTGCGCTACTACGACAAGCGCATCCTGACGATCGATACGCCCGATGCAGAGCGGGTGCAGACGTCCGAGAAGAAGAATCTGCAGATCGATTCCTTCATCAAGTGGCGCATTGCTGATCCGCGCGTCTTCTACCAGAGCTTCGGTACGGTCGTGCGCGCAGGCTCCGTACCTGAGCGTGCTGCCGATGATCGTCTCGCCGCCCTGGTACGGGATGCCATGCAGCAGGCGATCAACAAGCGGACCATCAATGATGTGACCTCGCGTGAACGCGACAAGATCATGGATGAGGTTCGTTCGACGGTGCAGGAGCGCGTCAAGACCCTGGGTGTCGAGATCGTTGATGTGCGCCTCAAGCGGGTCGACTTCGTGCCTGAGATCAGTGAAGCCGTGTTCCGACGCATGGAAGCAGAACGCAAGCGCGTGGCGAATGAGCAGCGCGCCGGGGGCGCGGCCGAAGGAGAGAAGATCCGCGCCGATGCCGAGCGTCAGCGCGAGGTGATCCTCGCCGAGGCGTATCGCGACGCTCAGCGCATCAAGGGGGAGGGCGATGCCCAAGCCAATGCGCTCTACGCACAGGCGTTCTCCAGCAACCCTGAGTTCGCCGCGTTCTACCGCAGTCTTGAGGCCTACCGCCAGAGCTTCAAGTCGCGCAGCGATGTGATGGTGCTGGATCCGTCTAGCGAATTCTTCAAGTACATGCGTAACCCGGCCGCGGCGGGCGGCGCACGGCGATAGTGGGCCAGGCGCTGCTGCTCGCGTTCGGTCTCTTGCTGATCATCGAAGGGCTCTTTCCGCTTCTGGCGCCCAAGGCGTGGAAGGAGACCTTTGGCAAGCTGATCGGTTTGCGTGACGGGCAACTGCGCAGCATCGGCTTGATCGGCGTGGGAGCCGGCATCGTTCTGCTCCTGCTTTCCAGCTGACTGCGCCGGGTCCGGTTTGATCGCCCGGCCGCTTCATGGGAAAATCGAGTACGGCTGCTCTCGCGGGCAGCCGTTTTTCTTTTGTCCGCCCGAAAACGAAATCCCCGCGACATGCCGCTCTGGCGCCTTCCTGACCACGTTGCTGATGTCCTGCCTGCCGAGGCTCGCAAGCTTGAAGAGCTGCGTCGGGTAGCGCTCGACATCTTTCGCAGCCACGGCTACGAACTGATCCAGCCGCCACTGCTGGAGTATCTGGATTCGCTGATCACGGGGGTCGGGCGCGATCTGGAAGCGAGCACCTTCAAGCTGATTGACCAACTGTCGGGCCGGACCATGGGCATTCGGGCAGACATCACGCCCCAGGCGGCCCGGATCGATGCCCATCTGCTCAACCGCAGTGGTGTCACCCGTCTGGCCTATTGCGGCCATCTGCTCCACACGACGCCGCGCAGCCCGCTCGGCTCGCGTGAGCCGATCCAGCTCGGTGCCGAGCTCTATGGCTATGCCGGCGTCCATGCCGATGGCGAGATTCTCGACCTGGCCCTGAACCTTCTGCAGCATGTTCTTGAGGCGCCGCTTGTCGTGAGCCTGTCCCACGTGGGCATCGTGCAGGCCGTGCTTGGTGCAGCGGCCAACGGCAGCGATTGGCGCGAGGCGGCCGCGAATGCGCTGGTCTGCAAGGATCGTGCTGCGCTCACCAAGATTGCCGACCTGCAGGTCCGAGATGATCTGCTCGCAGTGCTGGATGCCACCGGACCGCTGGGCGGTGCTGGCCTGGCGGCATGCCGGCAGCGTCTGCAGGCACGCCACCCGGACACCGCTCAGGCCTTTGCGGACCTGCTGCGGGTCGCCGAGACGGTCGCAGGTCGGGCTCAGGTGCTGTTTGACCTCGCCGACACGCATAGTTACGGCTACCACAACGGCATCACCTTCGCTGTCTTTGCTCCGGGCGGTGCCGCGGCGCTGGCACGTGGCGGGCGCTACGACACAGCCCTCAGCGAGTTCGGGCGTGCACGCGCTGCGACCGGCTTTTCGATGGATCTGCGTGATCTGTCGCGCCTGGTCGCCCCCCCGGCTCCGGCGCGAGCCATCGCGGCTGCCTGGCAGGATGCTGCCGACTGGCGCGACGCCGTGGCCAGCCTGCGGGCTGCCGGCGAGATCGTGGTCGTCGAGTTTCCCGGCGCACTGCATGAACATGACGAGTTTTCCTACGACCGCGAGCTGGTGCACGAAGGCGGTCAATGGGTGGTGAGGGCGCGGGCCTGATCGCCATCGGTTCGAATTTCCTGAAGGCAATGCAATGAGCAACGTGGTCGTGGTGGGAGCCCAGTGGGGCGATGAAGGCAAAGGCAAGCTGGTGGACTGGCTGACGAGCGAGGCGCACGGCGTCGTTCGTTTCCAGGGCGGCCACAACGCAGGCCACACCCTTGTGATCAAGGGGCAAAAATTTGCTCTGCACGTGATGCCCAGTGGTGTCATGCGCGATGACGTGCGCTGCTACATCGGCAATGGTGTCGTGCTGTCGCCGGAGAAGATCCTCGAGGAGATCCAGAAGTTCGAGGCCGCCGGCATCGAGGTGCGCTCGCGTCTGTACATCAGTGAAGCCTGCCCGTTGATCCTGCCCATCCATGCGGCACTGGATCAGGCGCGCGAGGCTTTCCGCGAAAAGTGCGGCACCGAGAAGATCGGCACGACGGGCAAGGGCATCGGGCCGACCTATGAAGACAAGGTCGGCCGACGCGCAATCCGCATGCAGGACTTCCGTGACACCAAGCGCTTTGCAGACAAGGTCCGCGAGCTGTCCGAGTACTACAACTTCCTGCTCAAGCATTGGCTGCACGCACCCGAGGTTGCGGTGGAACCGATGATCGAGGCTGCGCTCAGGCAGGGCGAGCAGCTGCTGCCCATGGCTGCAGATGTGCCGAACCTGCTGTTCGACGCATGCGCCCGTGGCGAACGCCTGTTGTTCGAGGGCGCCCAGGGCACGCTGCTGGACGTGGACCACGGCACGTACCCCTACGTCACCTCCAGCAATACCGTGGCAGGCAATGCGGCTGCGGGCTGCGGTCTTGGCCCGGACAAGCTGCACTATGTGCTGGGCATCGTGAAGGCCTACTGC
>DASSQC010000191.1:0-3101 GCA_035702705.1 Burkholderiaceae bacterium
TCGCTCAAACAGCAGGCCCTCCGACAGCGGTGCTTCGTACGCACGGTTCACGCTTTCCTTGATCATCATGACGATCGGCAGAGACATGCTGGCGATTTGCGCGGCCATGTTGAGCGCTTCATTGACCACCTGATCATCAGGCACGATGCGGGATACAAGGCCGGCGCGTTCTGCTTCGTCAGCAGTCATGTTGCGCGCAGTGAGACACAGGTCCATCGCCTTGGCCTTGCCGACGGCCCGGGGCAGGCGCTGCGTGCCGCCCGCCCCGGGCAGAATGCCCAGTTTCACCTCGGGCTGACCAAACTTGGCGCCGGCCCCCGCAATCATGATGTCGCACATCATCGCCAGTTCGCAGCCGCCACCCAGCGCAAAACCGGCTACCGCCGCAATCACGGGCTTGCGCACCCGGCGCAGCGTTTCCCAGTTGCGGGTGATGTAGTCACCCCTGTAGACATCCATGTAGCTCCATTGCGCCATGGCAGAGATGTCCGCGCCGGCGGCGAACGCACGCTCATTGCCGGTAATGACAATGCAACCAATCGAGTCGTCCGCGTCGGCTGCAGCGAGGGCAGCACCGAGCTCGTCCATCAATGCGTCATTCAAGGCATTGAGTTGCTTCGGTCGGTTCAGGCGGACAAGCAAGACACGGTCATGCTGCTCGACGAGCAGATTCTGGTACTCAGGCACAGGGCTCTCCAGGAATTCGGATCGGAGAGCCAACTGTAGCGGGAGCGAGCAGCGGCTCAGGCCGGCAGCGCGGGTCAGGCGTTGATCCGGGCCTCAAGGAAGGCCTGCACGGCAGCATGATCCAGAGGCGCACCATATAGATAGCCCTGTGCATGCCGGCAACCGAGGCGCAGCAGGAATTCCGCCTGGCTGGAGCGTTCGACGCCTTCGGCCACGATGCCGAGGTTCAAGTGGCGCGCCATTGACACGATCGCCTGCGTGATGGCGGCCGAATCCGCGTCCATCGGCAAGTTTTCGATAAATGACCGGTCGATCTTGATCGAGTTGAGCGGCAGGCGCTTCAAATAGGACAGCGACGAGTAGCCCATGCCAAAGTCGTCCAGACTGATATGGATCCCGGCCTGGGCGAGCGCCTTGAACACCTCGACCGCCACTTCGTTGTCGTGCACGAGCGAACCCTCGGTCACCTCGACCACGATGGCGTTGGCTGGCAGCTCGAATTCGGCCAGGGCCTGCTTCAGGATGTTGGGCAAACGCAGATCACAGAATTCCCGGCCGGTGATATTGATGGACACCGGCGGCGGCTGGATGCCGAGCGCCCGCCAGCGGGCAATGTGCTTGCACGCCAGCCGGCTCACATATTTGGTGAGCGACTCTATGAGACCAAATTCTTCAATAGCCGAAAGGAAGGCCTCTGGATAGAGCAGCCCGCGTTCCGGATGCTGCCAGCGCACAAGCGCTTCCATGCCGGTCGGCGTTCCGGTGTCGATGGCCACCTGCGGCTGAAAGTGCAACACCAACTGGTTCTGCTCCATGGCCCGCTGAATCTGCTTGGCCAGGCGCTGCTCGCGACTCTCGATGTTGTGGCGGAATGCGTTGTAGAAGTGGAACGTCGCCCGGCCGCTGGATTTGGCCTGATACATGGCGGCGTCTGCATGCTTGAGCAGCGCCGAAATGGAGCGCCCATGCTCCGGGAACACGGCAATCCCGATCGACGTGGTCACCGCGAACTCAATGCCCTTGGGTACCTCAGCGGCCGACAGAGACTCGGCGATCCGCCCCGCAAGCCGAGCGAGATCATCGCGATGCTCGAAGCGAGGCACCAGGATCACAAACTCATCGCCACCCAGGCGGGCAACCCAGCCGTCCTTGCCGACGGCACGCTGCAGGGCCGTTGCCGTGTTCTTCAGCAGCGCGTCGCCGACGTGGTGCCCGTACGTGTCGTTGACCTCCTTGAAGCGGTCGAGGTCGAGCAGCAGCACCGCCATGCGCGTGCCCTTGTGCGAGACATACTCGATCAGGCGGGTCATCCGCTCGCGCAGCAGATTGCGGTTGGGCAACCCGGTCAGGGAGTCCAACCAGGCAAGCCTCTCAATGCGCTTTTCCGCCTCGCGCAGCATGGCGGACTCCAGCGCCAGCGCAAGCAGACTCGACAGATGGGTGGCGAAATTCTCGTCTTCCGCGAGCCATGTTCGCGGCTGACCGAAATTCTTGAAGCTCAGCACGCCGACCACGCGCCCGTCCACCCACACGGGCACATCCAGAATCGCGGCCGTGTCCTCAAAGCCAGGTTCAAGGACCACATCGCGCATGCCCGGGTGGTCTGCCGCCCACGTCGCCGATATCGGCCGGTTGTCGCGGATCGCCTCGAAATATGCGGGAAAGGCCTCTGCGCTCAGGCTCACACCCTTGACTGCCTTGGCCCGCTCGGCCGCGGTCGACCATGCGAGTTCGCATTCGACGCGCTCGGGCTCAGCCCGCAGCCGCCAGAAGCTCGACAAGTCCGCGCCGAGGGTTTGTGCACCGGCCGACAGCAGGCGCTCCAGACTTTCCGGCCATTCGACCCGCCTCAGCACGGCCAGCTCGACAAGTTTTTCGCGATATCGGGCGGAGCGGGCACTCTCCTCGTCGCGACGCGCCTGCTCGGCGGCCTCGGTGGAGACATCGCGGCTGTTGATGATGACACCGCCCACAGCAGGGTCATCAATGCGGCTTCGCCCGATCGAGGACATGTAACGCACCGAGCCGTCCTTGGCGACGATGCGGTGGCGCATAGGCAGCAGGCCGCGTCGCGCATCCCCGCCGACGACCGCCTTGAGGCGAGCGAACAGATATTCAGCGTCTTCGGCGTGCAGGATGCGGCGAATGCTTGCACCCACCAGCTCCTGGGGCGTGTAGCCGATGTAGCGCTCGATGTTCGGACTGATGTAGCGCACGAGCCCCTCGGCATCGACCACCAGGACAATGTCCACCGCATGTTCGATCAACGCCGAAAAGCGGCGCTCGCTCTGCACCAGGGCCTCGCTGACAGCGCGTTCCTGGGTGACATCGCGTACCACGGCAACCACGCCACTGATTGCGGGCATGCGGGTGCAGTTCAAGGCCTCGACCTCGATGGTGCGGATTTGGCCATC